>JAKAMS010000364.1 GCA_021812745.1 Bacteroidota bacterium
GTGAGTTTGCCGTATATAATTTCGCCGTCTTTGTGAAGATATCTTTTCTCAATCTGATATCGGTTTCTTTTTCTTTGTAGAAGTTCTTTAATAAGTTTTGCGTCAAGTTTTAAATCGTGCGGGTGTGTAATTTGCTCTATAGATAATTCCATCAATTCTTTTTCGGAATATCCCAACATTTTTTGAAGAGTGGAATTGACCTGCTTAATCTTACCCGAGGAGATGAGAATAATTCCCACTCCGACGTTTTCAAATATTGCCTTTAAGTTGGCTTCGCTGTCTTCAATGATTTCTTTTGTGGGAAGCTTTTCGAATTGTTTTTTAAGAAGTGAATTTTCTCTTGTTAGGCGCTTAACCTCTTTTATCAATTCAGCTTTTGTTCTTTCTGTCATTTTCCGCGACCGTAATTTATCTCAACACTCACATGTGAATATCAATATATGAAATTCCCGATTAAGATTTATACAGCTTTTTAGCCTATAAAAAGTTTACACACTTAATTTTTTGTAATGATTTCTAATCTCTTCCAGCAGCCCGGTAAAATCGTTAATATCTGTAAAAGGATTCATAATAGTAGTTCTTAAATAAACCCGCTCCCTGGCAATTGTTTGAACAATATAAAACTTTCCATCTTCCAGCATGCTTTGTCTTATCTTTCTATTTATTGAATCTAATTGTTTATCGGTTCTTCCACCGTCATTAAATCTAAAACAAACAATATTGCTTTGAGGGTCGGTTAGAAGTTCAAAGTCAATGTTGGCTTTTATCAGATTAGCAAATTCTTTAGCCGCATCGTATCTGGATTCGATATATTCTCTAAGAAGTTCTTCGCCATGAATTTTCAACTGAACAAAAATTTTCAGACTCATCATTTTCTTAGTGCACTCAATGGTTCGTTTTCCAATATTGAACCATTCTTTTTCCGCATCTTTGTTCCATAAGTAAGATGCTTTTTGTGCAAACGACGCATAGGAATCGTTATTGTTTTTGAAGCTAACGCCCGTAACTAAGCCCGGCGATAAAAGCATTTTATGAAAATCAATTACAACAGAATCAGCTCTCTCAATCCCAGCTGTCAAATGTTTGTATTTGTTGCTTAAAATTACACCTCCGCCGTGTGCAGCATCAATATGAAACCATAAATTTCTTTCGGCGCAAAAATCCGCAACTTCATTTATCTTATCGTAAGTGCCAGTTGAAGTTGTGCAAGCGCTCGCAACAACAGCAATTACTTTTTTCTTTTCGTCGGTAAATTTATTGTAAAGATTTTTTAGCTCCGCCATATCCATCTGAAAATTTTTATCAGCCGGAACTTTAACTACGCCGTTGCCTAATCCCAATATTTTACCCGCTCTGGAAATGCTGTAATGTGCTTCTTCGGAAACGAGAATTATGAAATCTTCACCGTTCTTAATTCCTTCTTCCCAAACATCATAATCAATGATCTTTTGTCTGGCAGCAAGCAAAGCGGTTAAATTGCCAAGCGAACCGCCGGATGTTAATACGCCGCCGCTGGTTTCTCCATAACCAATTTTTTTGCATAGCCAATCGGTTACAATCTTTTCCATTGCGGTTGAAGTCTCCCCGGTTTCATAAATAACCATTCCTGCATTAAGAAGAGCAGAAACCATCTCGCTTAAAATTGTGTAAGGTATTGGCACAGCCACCTGATGACCTATATAACGAGGGTGATGGAGGTGAACAGAATTGTTTAATGTCTCTGCAATGATCTCTTCGAAACTCAAATTCTCGTTCGACATTTTCTCTTGCCAGAAATGAAGCATATCATCCGGATTTTTCCATGGTATCGCCTTATCAATCTTACGGTTGTAACAATCGGAAAGGTAATCGGCTACCTGATCAATTAGCTGATGCCCTTCTTTTCTAAACAGCTCTGAACTGAACGCATCTTTGATTAATGAACTCATACTGTTTCCATAAATGTAATGTGACTGTTTTATTATTTGTGTAAATTTTGTATAACAAATTACAAATCTTTGTTTTACAAACTAACTGTTAATATAAAAGAGTTTTTCTATGAAAAAGCAGATCACTTACGGTTTATTAATTCTAACTACTATAATTTTTTACAGTTGCAGTTCAGACCTTAATGAAAAGGGAAGCGCAAAATATATTTCAGAAATTCAAGAATGGCATTCAAAACGAATTGAGAATTTGAAAAAAGAAAACGGTTGGTTAAATCTTACCGGGCTTTATTGGCTGAAACAAGGCGAGAATAAATTTGGAGCCGGCAGAACAAACGATATTGTCTTTCCGGAAGGGAAAGCCCCCTCTTTTGTTGGATCTCTCTTTCTTAAAGACTCTATTGTAACAATAAAAGTTAATGAAGGAGTTGAAGTAAAAAGTAACGGCAAAAGAGTGAGCAGTCTTGAGCTAAAAAATGATACTCAGCGGGGCGTAACTGTCTTGGAACTTGGTTCACTGAGATGGTTTATTATAAAGCGTGGAGAAAAGTATGGTGTCCGTTTGCGCGATTTAGACAGTGAACTACTGAAAACTTTTCAAGGAGTAGAAACATATCCAATAAATTCCGACTGGAAATTCGAAGCAAAGTTAGAAACTTATAATCCGCCTAAAAAAGTTGAAGTGCCGAATGTTCTGGATATGGTTGATACTGCTGTAGTATCTGCGGCACTTACATTTGAAAAAGACGGCGTGGTTTACAAGCTGGATCCTCTAGATGAAGGGAAACAGTATTTTATAATTTTTGCCGATGAAACCAGCGGCAGCGAAACATACGGAGCGGGAAGATTTTTATCTGTTGATAAAGCAGACTCTACCGGAAAAATTTATATTGATTTCAATAAAGCATATAATCCGCCGTGTGCGTTCACTAAATATGCAACATGCCCTTTGCCGCCAAGACAAAATCATCTGAAGTTAAAAATTACTGCAGGAGAAAAAGCGTTTCATGGCGGCGGACATTAAACGCATTTTAATGCCTTTCGTTACGAATATCTTCCGGTAAGGAAGATAATTAATCAATGATTTTAAAGATCTCCGCTCGTAATTCTTCGATTGTTAATTTCATTTTTGAGTCGAGCGAAACTTCCTTTTGAGTTCTTACATTAATCAATTTAGATTTTTCAGAAACAAAATCTTTCATCATACTTAAATCCGCATAGCTTTTGGCGCTGTTGTTATTCACTACAATCATCATCTTTTCATTTTCCAGTGTTCTGAAATATACATATACATCATGTTCCGGCGGAAAGTGAGTTAACTTTCCTGTTGAAAGAGCTTGATAGTTATTTCTAAGATGAATCAAGTCTCTTAAAAAATTGTAGATGTCATTTTCTTCTTTTGTTCTGCCCTCTTTTGTAAAAGCGTTGCGGGCATCATTCGGAAATCCGCCCGGAAACGGAGCGCGTATTT
>JAKAMS010000365.1 GCA_021812745.1 Bacteroidota bacterium
AAGCGGGGTTAAGAGTAATGTAATTACAAAAAATATTTTTTCCATATGCGTTCGATTTTATTAAAATTGAAAAATGTGATAAATAATAAGAAAGGTAAAAAGAGGCAGTAGTTTATAACTCCATGTTAGTTTTCGAACGCCACAAATCTAACGATTTTTGTATTGAAGTTCATAATATTTCTGATATTCACCCGAAATTATTCTCTCCCACCAGCTTTTGTTATTCAGATACCAATCTATCGTATCGCCGATAGCCCGTTCGAATTCAAATGAGGGTTTCCAGCCAAGATCATTCTGAATTTTTGATGAATCTATTGCGTAACGTCTGTCATGACCGGGACGATCTTTCACATATTCAATCAGCTCTTCCCCTTTACCCAGCTTTTTCAATATCAACTTTACAATCTCGATATTCTTCATCTCTCTGCTTGCGCCAATGTTATAAACTTCGCCGGACTTTCCTTTTTCAAAAACAAGTTCAGCTGCTTTGTTGTGGTCTATAACATAGATCCAATCGCGCACATTCAGACCATCGCCATAAACAGGTAATTTTTTATTCCCTAGTGCATTTATAATCATCAAAGGTATCAACTTTTCCGGAAATTGAAGAGGTCCATAATTGTTAGAACATCTTGTTATAACAACAGGCAGTCCGTATGTATGATGAAACGCAAGAACCGCCATATCTGCCGCAGTCTTACTTGATGAATAAGGACTGTTCGGAGAGAGTGGAGTATTCTCTGTAAATAATCCGGTAGCACCAAGACTGCCGTAAACTTCATCTGTTGATATCTGTAAAAATTTTTCTATCTGGTAACGGCGCGCTGCTTCAAGCAAAACATTTGTACCAACAACGTTTGTTCTATAAAAAACTTCAGAACCGAGAATGCTTCTATCAACATGCGATTCAGCGGCAAAGTTTATTACGTACTTAATTGAATATTTATTAAATATGTAATCAACCAATTCGTTGTTAGTTATATCACCCTTTACAAAATGATAATTCTTTTTACCTTCGCTAGGTTTTAGATTTTCCAGATTACCGGCATAAGTAAGTTTATCCAGATTAACGATCTCAAAATCATCTCGTGTGGATAAGATATGGTTAATAAAATTACTGCCGATAAATCCGGCACCGCCTGTAACAAGTATTTTTTTTGTAGTCATATTTTAGAACGCGAATAATCCGAAATAAATTCCGGTCTGAATAAAAAATGAATTACTGCTCAAATCAGATGGAGTACCGTTCAGAGTTTTCTGATTATTAATTTTCCAATCGTTACCGAATGAAGCGACATAACCTCCTCCGACTCTAACCGCGATAAACCTGCTGATTGGAATATCAACGTTTAATGTTGGAGTAACAGAATAAAATGAATTTGAAATTTTATCGCTGACGTTTGTCAACGTTGCACCGGCATTGACTTTCTTCCATGTATCTGCCCAATTAAATGAACCGGAATTTTGATATATCTCTATACTTGTGGTTCCCATACCGAGAACAGTTCCAACTGAAACAGCTATATTTTTAATGAATGGCAGTGTGTATTCAATTGTAAGACCGCCAAAACTGCAATTATATTTAACTTCTTTGTTTAGACCACCAACAACTCCGCTCGTACTTTGAGAACCAGTAACGCCCATTCCTCCGATTCTTAAATTATCAATCATCATTATATATGCGTAACCACCGCCGCCAATTACAAACATTCCGGAAGTTGAAAGCTGATCAATGTTCATCTCTTTTATTTGAGCATTGACCGGATCTAAATTAGGGAAAACATATGTAGGCGTAACGCCAACTGCCGCGCCAAAACGCGCGACCCAGCCAACATCCTCGCCTTCTTGAGCAAACAATGAAGTTGAACAAAACATGATAAGTGTTAGAAATAATATTTTTTTCATTTCGAACTATCTTCTTTTGGTGGGCAAAATTAGTAATTCCATAGGCAAAAGAAAAATGATTAATCAATGGATGACAATAATAATAAAGGCCGCAATGGTTTTCATTTCTATGTTTACCACAACAAGGCGAAAACCAATTGCGACCTTTAATGTTTACTAACTATTCGCCGTCAGATTTTAGATATTTTAAAACCCTTACAGCTTTGGTTGCAAAGAGCGCAATGAAAAGCAACATTGCGCCTAATAATATTAGCGCGTTCATAATTCTCCTTTACATTTTACAATAAAGGAAATTTTTTAATCCATAATTTTTCTCAAGAACGAAGAACTGTCTTCCTCATCCCTATTCTTATTTGTGAAATAATCGCTATCGCTATAATCGTTATGCTCATTTTTGAAACCGGCTTCAATTGAACTCTGATCGAACAGATCCAAATTCTTTTTTACTCTTAGAATTGTAGGCACATTTAGATCATCGCTGTTCTCTAATTCCATTTGACCGCGTTTAGGAGAGAAACCGCCGTAATTAACAACTTTCTTTTCCTGTTGTTTACGTTCCGCTTTCTCGGTTTTAAGATTACTGATTGTATGTGAGCTTGCCTTTGTTTCAAAACCGGTAGCAATAACAGTGTAGGAAACATATTCATTCATCTGATCTTTTATAACGGTTCCGAAAATTACATTTGCTTCTTCGCCGGCGGCATCAAAAATTACATTGTTCCCGGCTTCAACTTCCTGCATGGTCATATTTGTTGGACCGGTAACATTTAGAAGAATATTTTTTGCGCCCTTGATTGAAACACCTTCAAGAAGCGGAGATGAAATTGCCTTCTGAGCAGCCTCAACGGAACGGTTCTCGCCGCTCGCGATACCGCAACCCATCAAAGCTTGTCCGCTGTCTCTCATTACAGTTCTAACATCGGCAAAATCAACATTAATAATTCCTTTCACTGTAATTATATCGGCAATACCTCTTGTTGCTTCGTACAAAATTTCATTCGGTTTATTGAACGCCGCTTTTGCAGCTGTTGCCGTATCAATGATGCTGAGAATTCTTCCGTTTGGAATCACTATCAAACTGTCAGTGTATTGTTTAAGATCGGCAATACCTTCATCCGCATTTTTCATTCTTTGTTTACCTTCCCAACCGAAAGGTTTTGTAACAATACCAATCACCAATGCGCCCATACTCTTTGCAATTGATGCAACAATTGGCGCAGCACCGGTACCTGTTCCGCCTCCCATTCCCGAAGTAACGAAAACCATATCCGCACCTTCCAGATGACGTGTAATTTTTTCTCTGTCTTCTTCGGCAGATTTTCTTCCTACATTAGGATCCGCGCCGGCACCGAGTCCGCGTGTTACATTTGTACCAATCTGAATTTTTTGAGTGGCTAAACTCTCTTCTAAAACCTGGGCGTCTGTGTTAACTGCAATGAATTCAACTCCCGTTAATCCGCGTTCGATCATACTATCAATCG
>JAKAMS010000020.1 GCA_021812745.1 Bacteroidota bacterium
TGCTCAATTTCCGGTTTCCGCTGAAAATCTTGGCAAATTGATTATGATGATTAATGAAAATATTATAAGCGGAAAAATTGCTAAAGAAATTTTTCCCGAAATGCTTAAAGCCAATCAAGATCCGAATCAGATTGTGAAAGAGAAAAATCTTATTCAGATTACCGATACTTCGGAAATTGAAAATGTGATTGATAAAATCCTTTCTACAAATCAAAAACAAGTAGAAGAATTTCTTGGCGGCAAAGATAAAGTTCTTGGATTTTTTGTGGGGCAGATTATGAAAGAGACCAAAGGAAAAGCAAATCCCGCTATTGTGAATGAGTTGCTGAACAAAAAATTAAACGCGCAGAGATAATATTTCCCGAATTGTTTCTCTAATATTTTTGGGAGTAATTCCATACGATTTCAGTTTCTCGGTATTCAAAGAAACATCTGCAACCTTGTAAACAAGTCCGCTTTCTTCCATTGTTTTTTTAACAAGCAATTTTTTATCAAAGCCCGCTTCTTCGCAAAGAATCTCGCCTAATTCATATCTGGATAATCTTTCTGTACCGGCAAGATTTATTATTTCTCCGTTAATATTTTTTTCGATTATACTTCCGATTATCCTTGCAGAATCGTGTAATGCAAGCGGTGTGCGATATTGGTCAACAAATAGATTAACCGGTTTTTTGTTGACAAGATTTTCAAACATCAAATGGAAATTATTTTTCGAATGGTTTAATCCAAATCCCATAAGAAGAGCTGCGCGTAAGATGAGGTAATTATCAAAAGTCTCTTTGATTTTAACCTCACCCATCAATTTAGTTTCGGCGTATAAAGAAATAGGAATTAATTTTGCATCTTCTCTTAGATATGAACCTCTATAACCGGCGTAGACCAAATCGGTTGATAAATAGATAAGTTTTGAATTGTATTGCGAACATAATTCGGCAAGTTTAATTGTAGCATTTACATTTATGTCATAAACTTCATCTGCAGAAAATTGATCGGCTTTTTCCGGATTTGAAACTGCGGCTGTATGAATTACTGCTTCCGGCTTGAAGAAAGAAAATATTTTTTCGAGCTGTTGATAATCTGTAATAGACAACCGAACGTTATTATAACTTGCGCAATTGCCAATGTTTGATAGGTATTGCGTCAATATTTCGTGTTTCTTGCTGAGTTCTATATTAAGGTATTGACCCAGCAAACCGCTTCCACCGGTAATAAATATTTTCATTTCTGTCCGTCATTCCATAAATTCTTCATAGCAATAATATTATCTTTGAGACAAAAACAAAATTAATTCTTGATCAGAAAAAAGAGCAAGAGCATGATTACGATCAAGAAAATGAATAAATGAAAGGATTAGAAATGAAACACTTAATGGGCGCTCATACTTTTGTCTCCGGAGGTCCGGCATCTGCAGTTGATGCAGCAGAAAAACTCGGTTTTACCGCGATTCAGATTTTCACAAAAAACAATAATCAATACTTTGCACGCGATCTGAATGAAAAAGAAATTTCAGATTACAAAGAAAAATTAAGCCGGTCAAATATAAAAATTGTCGTCGCTCATGATTCATATTTGATTAATCTCTGCGCGAAAGATCCCGAAAGTCTGATGAAATCAAGAACTTCTTATATTAAGGAATTGGAACGCTGCGAGCAGCTTGGAATTCCCCAGTTGAATTTTCATCCCGGTGCTCATACCGGACAGGGCGAAGAAGACGGAATAAAAATTATTGCCGAATCTCTTAATTATGCCCACGAAAAAACAAAAGGCTACAAAACCAAAAGCATGCTTGAAGCTACAGCCGGACAAGGAACAACACTCGGTTATAAATTTGGACAGCTTAGAGAAATAATTGATCTGGTTGACGAGAAAGAAAGAATGACGGTGTGTATTGATACTTGCCACATTTTTGCTGCCGGCTATAATATTAAAGATCCGAAAGAATATAAAAAGGTTATCAAAAATTTTGATGAGATTATTGGTCTAGACCTTTTAAAATGTATCCACATGAATGACAGCAAGAAAGATTTGGGTAGTAAAGTTGACCGGCATGAACATATTGGAAAAGGATTTATTGGATTGGAAGGTTTTACAAATATTATGAACGACAAGAAACTTGAGAAGGTGCCTAAGATTTTAGAAACTCCAAAAGGAAAAGATCAGAAAGAGGATTTGGAAAATATTGAAGTGCTGCTGAGCTTGGTGAAGAAATAATTGATAATTGCAAATTGATAATTGCAAATTACCATGACTATTGATTTTAGATAGGTTTTAAAACCATTATCCCCGTTTGTTTTTTGTTCCCTTTGATGTAATCGGCAAGCGGTTTTTCCGTTATCTGAACTTTGTAGCCGACATTCGGCGCGTGCATCAGATGAATTTTTCCATCATCCATCCGAATTGCTATTCCGGTATGGGCAATATCAAGTCCTTCAACGTTAGTGGTTATTCCAATAATGTCCCCGCTTTGAATCTTGTCTTCAACTTTTGAAATCTCTTCTTGAGGAATGTAAAAATATTTCCGTAAAGAAATTTCTTTTTCAATCTTCGCTATCTCATCAACATATTTGGGATTATTTTTTAATTGATGATACGCGTCAACATGCGTGCTCATAAAATTAATTTTCTTATAGTACGGTTTGCCACCGATCTCTTCTGTAATATCTTTTCCAATTCCTCGTTTGTTCATATCAAAAATCCAATCGGAGAAATAGTGAAGTCGTGATGGATATTTCTCTAGTTTTCCGCCTCTGTAACGAATGTTTGTAAGTTCATTCTTATAATCGTCAAAACTTGTCTTTCCTTCTTTAATACACCGGGCAAAGACCAGAGACGATTCAAGAAATGTATAGCAATCTAATCCGGTTAGATGAACAACAAGTTTTTCTTCATCACCTTTTTCAAGTGAACCAGCGGAATAATCAGTTCCTATAAAACTTTTCCCGATTTCAACAATTATTTGATTTATTGGAAGTGAGGAGAGATTTTTATCAACTGCTAATCTAAACTTTGAATTGCAGAGATCAACATCTTTCTGCGTATAAATTGTTTGCGCGATATTATTGGACGAGAGCCACAGGACAAAAAGAAATAAAAATAATTTTTTCATATTGGAAAATCCTCGGCTCCCGAAGTAATAGCCGCCTGTTCTGCACCGGCGGGTAATTGCTGTCTAAAGCGTTCTAAATTTTCGAACCGGGCATAATCTTTTATGAAACGCAATTTAACATCTCCGATAGGACCGTTTCTTTGTTTTCCGATTATTATTTCTGCGACACCTTCGGTAGTTTCACCGTTCATATCGCCGCTCGAAAATTGTGTAATACCATAGACCTCCGGTCTATATAAAAATATTACAACATCTGCATCTTGCTCAATTGAACCGGACTCGCGTAAATCCGAAAGCATTGGTCTCTTATCTGTCCGGGATTCAACTTGGCGGTTTAACTGTGAAAGAGCTATTACGGGAACATTCAATTCTTTTGCAAGAGCTTTTAATGAACGGGAAATTGTAGAAATTTCACGTTCACGGCTTTCCATATTGTATGATGCACTTAGAAGCTGCAAATAATCTATAATTATTAAACCGATATTTTTTTCATTCTTTAGCCGTCTTGCTTTTGCGCGAAGTTCTAGAATTGAGATTGCAGGCGTATCATCTATATAAATGGGTGCTTTGCTCAATTTATGAACGGTACGGCTTATCTTTGCGCCTTCTTCCGGTTTAAATTTTCCGGTACGAACGTTATGTGCATTGATTCGCGCTTCAGCGGAGATTAATCTAGTTGCAAGCTGTATCGTAGCCATTTCCAAGCTAAAGACGGCTATTGGAACACCGTGTTCAATTGCCGCATTACGCGCTGCAGACATTGCAAAAGCAGTTTTACCCATTGAAGGTCGAGCCGCAATAATAATTAAATCCGATTTTTGGAAACCGCCAAGAAGATCATCCAACTCAAAAAATCCGGAAGGAACAGCAAACGTACCAATACTTTTGGAATGGATCGCTTCAATCAATTCGAGAGCTTCTTTAACGGCTTTATCCATTGATTTGAACGACTCTTTAATTCCCTTTTCGGATATCTGAAATATTTTTGCTTCGGCTGCATCAAGAAGATCAAAAACATCTTCGCTTCCTTCGTATGCAGCAGATGCAATTTCAAAAGATGAATGAATGAGTTGTCGAAGAATCCATTTTTCTAAAACAACACGAGCGTGGTAATCAATATTTGCCGCAGAAGAAATATCTTGAGTAAGTTTACTGAGGTAAGCGGCACCTCCGGCTTCTTCTCCTTTGCCGGATTTTTTCAACTCTTCATAAACTGAAACAGTATCAATCGGTTCATTAGATTCATAAAGTGAAGACATTGATTCAAAAATAATTCTGTTCCGTTTATCGAAGAACGATTCCGGTTTTAATATCTCAATTGCCTTTGGAACGGCATCGTTGTCAATCAACATTGCGCCAAGCACAGCCATTTCTACTTCCGGCACTGAAGGAGGAATCTTTGAAGCTGCTTTCAATTTTTCAATGTCGCCGTCTCTTTTCCCGCTCTGACGGGTTACAGGTTTTTTTGCCATTTCGGTTTTCCGTTAAGCCTGCCTGCCGGTTGACAGGTCATCGTAAAGTTTTCTGAATTTTTGAACATCTTCCCAACAGCCGCGTTTCCAATTTGGATTACGCAGAAGAGCTGCCGGATGATATGTTGCCATTACTTTTATTCCGTTGAAATCGTAAACGCTTTCTCGAAGCTGACCAAGTGATAATTTTTTATCTAGCAGTCCGTTTGCCGCAACTCTTCCCAGACACAAAATAACTTTTGGTTTAACAAGATCAATTTGTTTGTGAAGATAAGGAATACATGTTTCCATTTCACCGGGAAGCGGATCGCGGTTATTCGGCGGGCGGCATTTTAGAATATTTGCAATGTAAACATCTTCACGTTCAAACTTGATTGCTTTGAGAATATCGTTAAGCAGTTTGCCGGCACGCCCCACAAATGGTTCTCCTTGCAAATCCTCGTCGCGTCCCGGAGCTTCACCAATTAACATTGCGCCGGCATTAGGATTACCTACTCCAAAGACAAATTTAGTTCTTGTCTTTCCAAGCGCACATTTCTGGCAGTCACAAATCTGATTATTAAGATCAGTAAGTGATTCTGCTTTCTGAAAATTTTCAACAAATAAATTTTCGGTTAAGGAGACTTCACTTTTATCTATTTCTTTGATAGCCGTACTTTTTTTGCTCAACGATTCCTCCACGGATTCACTCACGTTCTCAAGCAGAAAATCACCGAATATATTCTGCTGATCTTTAATTGCTTCGATTAATAATTTTTTATCGTCTGAATTCAAAATAATAATTCTGATGGGTTATAAAGAATTTTCTATGAATGAATTTAGTAAAAAAGGAGCTATTTAAGAAAGAGAGTTGAAAATTATTCTGTTAAAAATAGCTATTACTTGATATTAATCATCCTATAACCGATTCCTGATTCGGTTATAATCATTTTGGGGTGAGCAGGATCATCTTCAATTTTTTTTCTTAACTGTCCTACAAATACTCGTAATGATTGGGATTGTTCAACATAACTTTGTCCCCAAACTTCCTTTAATATCAACTGATGGGTTAATACTTTTCCTAAATTCTTAGCTAATAGTATTAGTAACGAGTATTCAGTTGCTGTTAATTTAATCTCTTCATCGTTCTTTTGAACGGTTCGAGAAACTAGATCAATTTTAATAGAGCCATTCATAAATATACTGCTCTCTTGAACCTGGCTTGCTCTTCGTAAACCGGCTCTTACCCGTGCCAGTAATTCTGCCGTATAAAAAGGTTTGGTTAGATAATCATCGGCTCCTAAATCGAGAGCTTTTACAATATCTTCTTCGGAATTTCTAACAGATAAAATCATAACCGGCAGTGAACTCCACGTTCTGATTTCCTGAAGGACAGAAAATCCATCCTGGTCGGGTAATCCTAAATCCAATATGATAAGATTAGGGTGTGAAGTTGCCGCTTGTATAATTCCATCTTTACCGTTTTCGGATTCGATTACTTTATAACCGTCGGATTCAAGTGTGATTCTCAAAATTTTTCTTATCTGAGATTCATCATCAATAATCAGTATTACCGGTTTTACGCCCATAACATTAAATTTATTTTTGCATTGGTATATTTATAATAAAAGCGGCTCCGCCTTCTTTTCTATTTTTTGCCGTAATGCTTCCGGAGTGTGCTTCAATAAATCCTTTTGCAATTGAAAGCCCAAGTCCAGTTCCTCCGGTTTTAGTTCCGGGTATTCTATAAAATTTTTCGAATAGTTTATTTAAAGTGTCTTCAGCAAAGCCGGGACCGTCATCCGATATTCCAATTACACAATTACCTTTTTCTTCTTTTACACTAATCCGGATAGTACTTTTTTCCGGAGTGTAAATTAACGAATTATGAATGACATTTATCAATGCTTGTTCAAGCAGACCAAAATCGAATTTGAGAAGAGGAATGTTTTCTTTAATATCCGCAATAACATTGTGACCCTTCAATTCATTATCCAATCTTTTCAGGACACTCTCAATTAGATCATTTATTTCATGCCAATCCAGTCTTAATTTCATTTGTCCGGACTCTAAACGAGTCATATCAAGTAAATTCTCAACAAGACGGTTTAATCTTTCAGCGGCAATATTAATTTCATTGCTAAGATTTTTTCTCATCTCTTTATTCTCGGAGATCGAATCATCCGCAATTGAACTGATTCCGCCAATGATTGTTGTAATAGGAGTTTTTAATTCGTGAGAAATAGAATTGAATAATGTTTTATATAATTTTTCCGATTCGGAAACAACTAAAGATTTTTTTGCCAATTCATTTAGAAGTTCTCTTTCATAGTTGATTGTAATTTGATTAACAAACGCCTCAAGAAGAGTTTCCTGCTCAAAATGAAGCGGTTGATTGTTATTAAATTTTAATCCTATCACTCCAATTTTTCTGCGTGAACCGATCAGCGGAATAAATTGTGTGTCTGATATCGGAAGCGTGTTTGTAAATTTTCCCGCTTTTTGTCCATCGGTGAAGCACCAATTTGCAATGTGCCACTCGGTGTCATCTAATATAAAACTGCTTGCAGAATGTGGCGTTGGAGAAAGTTTTTTTTCATTTAATGGAAAGATAATTACTGTTTCTGCATCAAAAACTTTTTTAATGTTTTTTATACTGATTTCGACAAGATCATCAAGACTTCTTCCAGTAGCCAATTCTTTAAGAAGATTGTAAAGAGCATTTGTACGGGTCTCTCTTATAGTCAATAATTTCTGCTGCGTTCTTAAACGGGAAGTCAACACTCCCGAAACAGTTGCTACAATAAAAAAGACAAATAACATTAACACATCTTCAACTCTATCTATATGGAATGTGAACTGCGGCGGAATAAAATAGTAATCCCAGCTAAGTGCACCTATTAATGCCGCAAGTATCATAGGTCCCCGACCAAGATTTAATAGCGGCATCAGTGAAACAACTAAAAGCAAAATCAAAGAAACAGTTTGATAGCCGATTTGTGCTAGCAGAGCATAACAAATTAATAATACAGTGCTGATTATTAATGAAGAGACTAGATACTGATATTTCCCGGATTGAAATTTGGAGATTAGATTGCTAAATACTTTTCGAGAATCTGTTCTTTCCCCGCCGACAATATATATATCAATCTCACCGCTCTCTTTTAATAGTCGTTCAACGACATTCGATTTTCCGGAGGCTCTTGATTTACCGACTATTATCTGCGTAACATTATTTTCAGAAGCAATCCGAATCAAAGCATGGACAATATCCACATCATTGGTTATAATAATTTCAGCGCCCAGTTCTTTAGCCAACTCAAAATTCTTTTTTAATACTTCTTTATTTTCTTCCGAAACTTTTTGATCTGTTTCTACATAGACTGTAATCCAGGACGCTTCCATTGTGTATGCAAGGCGGCGGGTCCATCTAATTAACTTGGCAGAGTAAGGGCTGGGGCTGATTGCAACCATTAATCGTTGTCCCGATTTCCATGTGCTTGTAATATTTTTTTCGGTCTTATAATCTCGTAATTGGTAATCCACTCTTTCAGCAGTTAGTCGGAGAGCCATTTCACGAAGCGCTGTCAAATTTCCTTTACGAAAGAAATTTTCTATTGCTTGCTGGGATTTTTCCGGTGTGTAAACTTTGCCTTCACTTAATCTTTGAAGAAGTTCATCTGGCGTAATATCCACAAGTTCTATCTCATCAGCATTTGCAAATATCGAATCCGGAACGGTTTCTTTAATCTGAGCGCCGGTTATTTGGAAAACGGTTTCAGCACGGCTTTCAAGATGCTGAACGTTAAGAGTTGTGTAAACGTCTATGCCATTATTCAGTATTTCCACAACGTCTTGAAAACGCTTAACATGCCTTGAGCCGGGAATGTTTGAGTGCGCAAGTTCATCTACTAAAACTAACTGCGGTTTGCGGGATAGGATTGCATCGAGATCCATCTCTTTAAATATTGTATCCCGATAAACAATTTCTTTCAGCGGTAAGGATTCCAAACCTTCCAGAAGTTTTTCTGTTTCCTTTCTTTTGTGAGGTTCTACATAACCAATTACTACATCAATTTTATCTTTTTTCGATTTTTGCGCGGCTTCAAGCAATGAATAGGTTTTTCCAACTCCGGCGCACATTCCAAAAAAAATCTTAAGCTTCCCCTTTTTTTCTTTCTCTTCTTCTCTTTGAATTGAGTCTAATAGTTTTAATGGATCCGGACGCTTTTCTTCATCTGTGTTCATTTTATTTTATCTAACTCCATATTTAACATCAACACATTTATTCTACTTTCACCTAAAAAGCCGATCTGAGGATTTTCGATTATTTTCGCGATTAATTTAATCAATTCCTCTTTTTGTGTTGTATTGAAATTTCTAGAATTACATATGCGGTCAACTTGCAGAAAAGCAGATTCCGGTGTTATATCCGGGTCAACTCCGCTTCCGGATGCAAATAGCATTTCATTTGGAATTAAACTCGAATTTTTAATGAAGTTACTTTTAGCAAAGTTTTCTTTTCTATTTACATATAACTGCTTCAGTTTAGCGCTTGTAGGAGCTAAGTTGCTTGCGCCGGAGGGAAAAGGATTATAATCAATTGCCGATGGACGGGACCAAAAATATTTGTCCGAAGTAAACTTTTGTCCTATCAATTTAGAACCAACAATTTTTCCGTCTAAACTTAGCATGCTTCCGTCTGCTTGATGTGAGAAGAACAACATTGAAATTGCCGAAATAAACAGCGGATATATTATACCAACCAATAAAGTCAAAACAAGAAAGAGTTTTATAGTTGTTAAAATTTTCTTTTTCATGATTTTGAATTTACCTTCTAAACTAATCTTAAAGATGTTAAAACAATATCAATAATTTTTATTCCAACAAAGGGAACGATTAAACCGCCTAAGCCATAGATTGTAATATTACGTTTCAGAATTTCAGCGGCTCCTTCCGGACGATACTTAACACCTTTTAAGGCAAGTGGTATCAACAGAATAATTATTATTGCATTAAATATCACCGCGCTAAGAATTGCACTTTGCGGTGAAGCAAGACCCATAATATTCAGAACTGAAAGCGGTCCGGTTCCGTTTTTTGCTGCAAAAAGAGTAGTTGCAATTGCCGGAATAATAGCAAAATATTTAGCAACGTCATTGGCAATGCTAAAAGTCGTTAAAGATCCGCGAGTCATTAATAATTGTTTTCCGATTTCAACAACCTCAATCAATTTTGTAGGATTACTGTCAAGGTCAATCATATTTCCGGCTTCGCGTGCGGCTTGAGTTCCGCTATTCATAGCAATTCCAACATCGGCTTGAGCAAGTGCCGGCGCATCGTTTGTTCCGTCTCCTATCATACCGACCATTCTGCCTAAAGATTGTTCTTCACGAATTGTTCTAAGTTTATCTTCCGGTTTTGCTTGAGCAATAAAACTATCAACTCCGGCTTCGGCGGCAATTGCTGTTGCAGTTAAAGGGTTATCGCCGGTTATCATAACAGTTTTGATTCCCATTTTTCTTAGTTGAGCAAACCGTTCATTGATTCCTCCCTTAACCACATCTTTTAATTGAACAACACCGAGAACTTTTTTGTTTTCCGTAACCAATAAAGGTGTTCCGCCCGCAAGCGCGATGTCTACTCCAATCATCTGAGAAAAATTTAAGTCGGTAATCAAATTGATATTTTCACTGCTGTCTGAAGCAAGATATTTTTTTATCGCATCAATAGAACCTTTTCTGATAATACGTTCCGGTGAGTTGTTTGATGAAAGAATATTCACACCGCTCATTTGAGATTGGGCACTAAACGGAACAAAGTGAGCGTTAAGATCATGAATGTTTCTGGCGCGTATATCAAATTTTTCTTTAGCAAGAATTACAATTGACCTCCCTTCCGGTGTTTCATCTGCAAGAGATGCCAGCTGAGCGGCATCTGCCAAATATCTTTCACTGAATCCGGGAGCGGGAATAAATTCCGTAGCCATTCTATTACCGAGTGTTATAGTGCCGGTTTTATCAAGAAGAAGAACATCAATATCTCCTGCTGCTTCAACAGCTCTTCCGCTCATTGCAATCACATTATGACTAAGTAAACGATCCATTCCGCTAATACCTATTGCACTTAACAATCCGCCGATAGTTGTAGGTATTAGACAAACTAAAAGAGAGACAAGAATTGGAATAGAAACATTATTGCTTTGTGATAGACTACCGGCTTGGTCGTATTCAAAGAATATTCTGAATGTTACAACTACAAGAAGAAAAATGATTGACAACCCGGAGAGTAAAATTGAAAGGGCTATTTCGTTTGGAGTTTTTTTCCGTTTAGCGCTTTCTACTAAAGAAATCATTCGATCTAAATAAGTGTCTCCCGGGTTAGCGGTAATTTTTATAATAATTTTGTCACTAATAACTTTAGTTCCGCCCGTTACGGCATTTCTATCGCCTCCGCTTTCTCGAATTACAGGCGCAGATTCTCCTGTAATTGCAGATTCATCAACACTGGCAATACCATCAACAACTTCTCCATCAGCGGGAATTAAATCGCCGGTTTCACAAATAACAATATCACCCATACGCAGATCAACTGCAGAAACTTTTTCTTCTTTATTATTTATCAGTTTGCGGGCAATTGTTTGCGTCCTTTGCTTGCGAAGATTTTCTGATTGCGCTTTCCCTCTTCCCTCGGCAATTGCTTCTGCAAAATTTGCAAACAGAACTGTGAACCAGAGCCATATTATTATTTGGAAATTAAATGATGAAAAATTTCCATTAATCCAGTTAATAATAAACAAAGCAGAGGTTAGCATTGCTCCTACTGCAACAAGGAAAATAACAGGATTTTTCAGAAGCAATTTTGGATTTATCTTAATAAACGAATCCGCTATTGCCTGTAAGATAATTTTTCTATCAAATAATTTTCTTTTTTCTCTGGTATCCATAAGTATCTTCGTAATAATTAAAAAGTAATTCCGTTGTTCATCAATAAATGTTCAAGCAAGGGACCGAGCGACAATGCGGGGAAAAATGTAAGCGCTCCAACAATAAATATCACTCCTAACAATAGTAATGCAAAAAGAAAATTATCGGTTTGCAATGTTCCTTTAGAAGCCGGAGTAATATTTTTCTTTACAAGATTACCGGCTATTGCCATACAAGGAATAATTACACCGAATCTTCCTATCAACATTCCCAAGCCTATCATTAAATTATAGAAAACGGTATTAGCATTTAATCCTGCAAATGCACTGCCGTTATTCCCGGCTGCCGACGAGAATGCATACAATATTTCCGAAAATCCGTGAGGACCGGAATTTGCTAAACTTGATAAACCGGCATTTGTTCTTAGAGCAAGGGCGGAGAAAAGCAGTATAACTGTATTGGGTAGCAGTATTGCAACTATTGCCCATTTAATTTCAAAAGCATCTATTTTTTTCCCGAGATATTCCGGCGTACGACCAATCATTAATCCCGAGATAAAAACTGTAATTAGTATAAATAATAGCATTCCGTATAAACCCGACCCCACTCCGCCGAAAATTATTTCTCCAAGTTGTATGTTAAACATTGCGACTAATCCGGCTAACGGTGAAAGACTGCTGTGCATCGCATTTACAGATCCGTTGGATGCAGCTGTGGTTGCGGTTGACCACAAAACACTATTTAGTATTCCAATTCGTGTCTCTTTTCCTTCCATTAAGCCACTTGTATGAAAAACATTATTGGTAGAATATTCCGAGTAAGTTGAGACCGTGAGACCTAAGACAAATACAAACATCATTACAAAAAATATTATCCATGCTTGTTTCTTTGAACCGATCAATTTTCCAAATGTAAAAACCAATGAAGCTGGAATAAGCAGTATTGAGAACATTTGCAGAAAATTTGAAAGCGGCGTTGGATTCTCGAAAGGAAAAGCGCTGTTTGTGTTGAAGAATCCTCCGCCGTTTGTTCCTAGTTGTTTTATTGCTATTTGAGATGCTGCCGGACCTAATGGAATTAACTGCTTATATCCTTCCAATGTCGTTATTTCTTTGTAGGAGGAGAATGATTGAACTACACCTTGACTTACCAGCACAATTGCAAATATTGCCGATAATGGTACTAGCAAATAAAGAGTTGTGCGCACTAAATCAATCCAAAAATTTCCTAAACTGTTTCCCTGCCGGGTTATCAATCCTCGTGTCAGTGCAAGCAATACTGCAATTCCGGTAGCTGCGCTGACAAAATTTTGTACTGTCAAGCCGATCATCTGCACAAAATAACTTAGTGTTGTTTCGCCGGCATATGACTGCCAATTAGTATTCGTTACAAAGCTAACAGCAGTATTAACCGCTAACGTGAACTCGACGTTTGATAATTTTTGCGGATTCAATGGAAGGATGGATTGAATTAGCTGAATAACTGTTAAGAATATTATTCCAGCTAAACTGAATGTCAGAATTGAAAATGTATATTTCTTCCAATCCATTTCTTCGGTTGGATTAATTCCTGCAGATTTATAGATTAAAGATTCGATTTTTCCGAAGACGGGGGTCAGAACATTTTTCTCACCGGATAATAATTTTGAAATGTAGCCGCCAAATAACGGCGCCGCTATAATTAATCCGATTATAAAAATCACTACTTGAATTATTTCATTAAACGGAATCATATTATGACCTAAGCAATTAAAATTTTTCCGGTTTAATTAACGTGTAAATGAGATACACTAAAATTGCGAATGAAATAATAAGAGAAACTATTATTTCTAAAGGGCTTTCCATTTTTTCCTCTGAGTTTGTATCGAAATTTTCTTGTCTTATAAATCAAATATGCCATACAATACAGATGTAAAATAAGTTTATATTTTGGCAGATAGTCCAATTATCGTTTGTACCACACATTTTTTAGAATATTAAAAAATAAATAGAGTATTAAAATAATTATAACTGCAATTGCCGGAATAAATAGAACTAGATAACCAAGCGAAAGAACGAATGGTGATATATTTTTCAAGTTGTCGGGTAGATCGGCAAAGTAAGTTGCATACTTATGGGAATGTAAAACTGCAAGGATTACTGAAATTACAACCCACACAGCATAAACAGTCAATATTAATTTTGATTTTCCTTTGACGAAAGAATTTCCCAATCCGACTATTAATCTGTCTTTCACAAAATAATTTCCAACTGTTGGATTCATGTTTATCTTCTCTAAAACCCGCGACAAAGATAAATTTTGATTTATAAAGCGGCTGTAAAATGATTGTTGAACTGCGTAAAGATTTTATAAAGATGATTTGGCGGTTAAAAAGAAGTGTATGATGGGATTTTAAAAAAGCGGAGATGCTTTTCAGTATCTCCGCTTCAGAAAAACTTCTCGGGTTATTTTATGTCTTTGTATCTGTATTCAATTTTGTTATCAACTAACTCTTTAAGCGCTTGAATATGGGCTTTTTCCCTCTTTTCAAAATCAAGAGAAAGTTTCATTTGTTCCGGGTTTTCTCTCTCTTCGAATTCATCTTCATGCCCGGTAGTCATTGTACTGAGCAAAGAATTGAATTCAGTTTTATTATCGTCGTTAATTTTACGTGCCCGTCTTGCAGCAATGATAACAGCTTCATAAAGATTCGGAATACTTGCTTTTATCTTCGTCAAATTAATTGGTTTAATTGCCATGATTATTACTCCTTTGTTAATTCTTTTTCTATAATTCTTTTTACTTCTGTTTTCGCTTGCGCCAGATCAATATTGGAAACTACATAATCGAACTTATCTTTAAAACTTAATTCCATTTCCGCACGTTCAATTCTTTTATTCAGATCATCGTCTGTTTCTGTATTGCGGTTTATCAATCTCTTGTTCAACTCTTCAATGCTTGGCGGTGCAATAAAGATCAAAACAGAATTAGAATATTTTTTTTTGATTCTAAGTGCGCCTTTAACATCAACCTCATAAACGGTGGAAATACCTTTTTCCAACATTCCGTCAACAAAACTTTTTAGTGTGCCGTAATAATAATCGTAAAACTTCTCCCACTCAACAAATTCGCCGGCATCAATCTTCTGTTTAAATTCTTCTTCATTTATAAAGAAGTAATCAATTCCGTTTTTTTCATTCGATCTTTTCTTTCTTGTTGTTGCCGAAATCGAAAAAACAAAATTGGGAAAATTTTTCAACACATCGCGGACAATGGTAGTTTTGCCGGAACCGCTGGGCGCAGAAAATACGAATAGTTTTGCTTTATAATTTGCCACGCTTTACTCAATGTTCTGAATTTGTTCCCGGATTTTTTCTATCTCTTCCTTAATTGAAATTCCGCTATGTGAAATTTCTGATGATACCGACTTGCTGTTAATTGTATTCGATTCTCGGTTCATCTCCTGAACTATGAAGTTCAGTTTTCTTCCTGCATCTTCGGATTTTGCAATTGTATCTAAAAACATTTTTATATGACTGCGTAATCTTACACATTCTTCAGTTACATCGGCTCGTTCTGCTATTAGAGCAAGTTCCATATTTAAGCGGTCTTGGTTGTTAGAAAGATCGGCAACTAATTGCTTTGCTTTCTCTTTTATCTTTTCAAAATATGCTTTAACACTATCGTCTGAAATGTTCTCAATTTTATTAAGAGCATCTTCGATTATCTGAACTCTTTTCC
>JAKAMS010000366.1 GCA_021812745.1 Bacteroidota bacterium
TACTCAGCCGCGGGAATTTATCAAGAAAAGTCTTTTCAGTTTATTGAAAAATTCAAATGGATCAATATTAGCGGCATCTCCTGGCTTGGAAACGTTAAGATTGATTACTTCTTGGGTATAGATGGATTAAGCATGCCGATGGTTTTATTGACGGCTCTTATCTCTTTCATCGCCGCAATATCATCATGGACAATTGAAAAATCCGTTAAAGGTTATTTTGCTTTGTTTCTCCTTTTAGATGCCGGTATGATGGGCGTATTTGTTTCTCTCGATTTCTTCCTCTTTTATATCTTCTGGGAATTGATGCTTCTGCCGATGTATTTCTTAATCGGTATTTGGGGCGGTCCAAGAAAAGAATATGCGGCAATTAAGTTCTTCATTTATACTTTGTTCGGTAGTGTGTTCATTCTTTTAGTTATGATCGGATTATACTTCAGTGCAACAGAATTGATGTCGGATGGAAGCAGAGTTCATACATTCAATATGCTTGCTTTAATGAACCCGGCTAATTATTCTGCCGATGGAATTCTCTCGATGATGAATCCAAACAACTTTAGATTAGTCGCTTACATTGCATTATTTGTAGGCTTTGCAATTAAAATTCCTATGTTCCCTTTCCACACATGGTTGCCGGATGCACACGTTGAAGCTCCAACGCCAATTTCTGTTATTCTTGCGGGCGTTCTTTTGAAGATGGGCACTTACGGAATTTTGAGAATCAGTTATCCAATCTTCCCCGATATCACACGTCAATTGATGTGGTACATTGCCCTCTTTGGCATGATCAATATTGTTTACGGCGCGCTTGTTGCGCTCGCTCAAAAAGATTTCAAGAAATTAATTGCGTACTCATCAGTTTCTCACATGGGTTATGTTTTGTTGGGAATGGCTTCTCTTACAACAGTAGGAATCAACGGCGCAATTTTCCAAATGTTTAACCACGGAACAATTACCGCAATGCTCTTCTTGATTGTTGGTGTTGTTTACGATCGTGCTCATACAAGAGGATTAAATGACTTTGGCGGACTCGCTACTCAGATGCCTGTTTATACTGGATTTGTAACAGTTGCATTCTTTGCTGCAATAGGATTACCGAGCATGAGCGGTTTCGTATCAGAAGCATTAGTGTTCTTAGGCGCTTTTGGTGTTGGTGCTATAAGAATTATTACAATGATTTCAACACTTGGAATTCTTCTTGGCGCGGCTTATATGCTATGGACCTTACAGAGAATTTTCTTCGGTCCTCTTAACGAAAAATGGTCGGCTCTTAAAGACCTTGATGCAAGAGAATATGCAATGTTCATACCGTTAACAATAATTATCTTCTTCTTGGGAATTTATCCATCCGGTATGCTAAACATTATGAATTCTTCTGTGAATACATTAGTCCAGTTTGTTTCAACAACTATTAGCACAACTTCATTAGGCGGATTATAATTTTAATGATGGCAAATACAAATTTATATCAATCGCTAAATTTAATCGTTCCGGAAATAGTTCTTTCTGTTTCATTAATTGTTCTGGTTCTGGCAGATTTAATTTTCCATAAAGATAAAAAAATCATTCCTTATATAGCTCTTGCCGCTATTCTGATAACCGGTTACTTTGTATTAAACCAGTTCGGAAATTTTGGTACTGCATTCTTAACACCATCGGCAGTGAAAAACAATTTTGGAATGGTTGCGGTTGATTCGTTTGGAATCTTTTTTAAGATGATTGTTCTCGTTTCTTCCCTCTTTATTGTCTTCTTCTCTTTTGGTTCGAGCGAGATAATTAAGGTAAAAGACAGACTCGGCGAGTATTATGCTTTGATCTTTGGAATGATATTGGGCATGTTCCTAATGATATCGGCAACAGATTTAATTCTCATCTATCTTTCAATGGAATTGATGTCGCTATCATCATATGTGCTTTCAGGATTTACAAAATTAAGAGAACGTAACAGCGAAGCCGCATTAAAATATTTGCTTTACGGCGCTGTTTCTTCCGGTTTGATGCTATTTGGCATCTCTCTGATTTACGGATTGACTGGAACTACAAATCTTTATCTTATCAATGTATTAATCCAAGACCCGCATGTAAATCTCTTTACTCTTGCTTTTGCTTGTATATTAATCTTTGTTGGTATTGGCTACAAAATTTCTTCTGCCCCATTTCATTTTTGGACTCCCGATGTTTATGAAGGCGCTCCTATTACAATTACGGCATTTCTTTCGGTTGCAAGTAAAGCCGCCGGATTTGCTCTCTTGATCCGTTTCATTAAAACAACTTTTGTTTCTTACGTTGATCCTTTAGGAATGTGGCAGTTAATAAATGTATTCGATTGGAAATCGCTCCTCGTTGGAATTTCGATTCTTACCATGACACTTGGCAATTTCTCTGCACTCTGGCAGAATAATATGAAGAGAATGCTTGCATATTCTTCAATTGCCCATGCCGGTTATCTTCTGCTTGGATTAGTTGTTCTTTCCAATCAAGGTTTGCTCGCAATCTTAATCTATTTTTCAATTTACTTGATAATGAATCTTGGAGCATTTCTAATTGTGATGCTCATAGCCAACAAAACCGGTTCAGAAGAGATTCATGATTACAACGGACTGGGTCACACTTCCCCGTTCCTTGGAATCTCGCTTGCCATATTTTTAGTATCATTAACCGGATTGCCGCCAACAGCCGGATTCATTGGTAAACTTTATCTCTTCATCGCACTTGTTGATGCAAAGATGATTGTAGTAGCAGTTATTGCGCTCTTAAACACGGTTGTTTCTCTTTATTACTATATCCGGGTTCTTAAGCACATGTTCTTAACCAAACCTGAAAAAGAAACTCAAACTGTTATTGCTTCTGTTCCAAATAAAATTCTTGTTTCTGTGTTGGTTGTAGCAGTTTTTGTGTTTGGAATTTACTTTGGTCCTTTAGTTGACGCCGCGAAAAGTTGTTTGATGATTCTGGGGTTATAAAAGAACTAACTAAAATAAAATTTTCTAAAAGCCAGCGTAAGCCGGCTTTTTTGTTTTAAATAATGTCTTGTGAGAAGTATTAAAGTCTACTTTTCTTCTGCAACTCTTCATCGGCTTTATACTCTGCGTAATATCTTTTTTTACTTCCTTCATAACTATCAATCTGAACAAGCACGCCTTCAAGCTTTCCGTTTACAAGCGGAATCCTTCTACTCGTTTTCAAACCAATTGATTTTCTAAGTACCGGATCTCCCGTATAGATAAATGCCGTTGTTCCTTTACATTTTTGTTTTATAAAATCGCCGAGTTCAGTATAAAGTTTTTTTACTTCTTCAAAATCTCCCATGCGTATTCCGTAAGGAGGATTTGTAATTAATGTTCCGTTCTCAAATTGTTTAACATGCTGAAAAGGTTGACC
>JAKAMS010000367.1 GCA_021812745.1 Bacteroidota bacterium
TCAACCCTAAGACCTTCAAGATAAATTGAAGCTGCGGCTTTGCTGGCGCAATAAAATCCGCTTCCGGAAAATCCGCGGTTATCCGCAAGCGAAGACACGCCGACTATCGTTCCGCTTTTCTTTTTCACAAAGCCGGGAAGCAACTGTTCAATCCAATAAACCATTCCCAAAACATTAACACCAAAAATTTCTTCCGCATAGAACGAATTGTAATTTTTAACCGTAACTGTATGTCCTACACCGGAATTCAAAATTGCAGCATCAACTCCGCCGAATTTCTCTTCAATAATTTTATATGCCGAAACAACTTCATCTTTTTTGCTGACATCGCATTTGATAATGAGTGATTGGTTATTAGTTATTGGCGATTGATTTATTAGTTTCTCCAGAACTTCAGTTCTTCTTGCAACCAGAATTAGATTGCAGTTTTCTTTTAAAAGTTGAATGGCAATTGCTTTTCCGATTCCAGAGGAGGCGCCGGTTACTAAAACAACTTTGTTCTCAAAATTCATATTTGTCTCTGCAAAAAATATTTCCATCTCAAAATCGTAAATCAAAAAGAACAAATCCAAAATTCCGCCGGTTTTTTTTGATAGAACAAAATTTGTATCTTTTCATAAAATTTTTTCGTCACATTCGCACTTTTCTCGGCTAAAGGTATAAATTGAATATGAATCCGGAATTTCTTGAAATAGAAAAAGTGTTTATCAACAAAGAAATAATAGATACTAATTTCACGTGCGATCTTTCAAAATGCAAAGGCGCTTGCTGCACAATGGAAAGCGAGTTCGGTGCGCCGATCACTGAAGACGAGATTGAAAAAATAAATAAAATTCTTCCTACTGTGATGGAATATTTACCGAAAGAACATAAAAATGAAATAGAGAAGAAGGGATTTTGGATTGAGAAGCAGGGTGACTTGATGACACGAAGTTTAAACAACAGAGCATGCGTTTTCGTAACTTGGGATGGTGATATTGCCAAGTGTGGAATTGAGAAAGCTTATCGCGAAAAAAAAGTTGATTTTATCAAACCCGTCTCTTGTCATCTATTCCCTATCCGCGTCTCAAAATTTGGCGGAGACGTTCTAAGGTTCGAAAAATATTCCGAGTGTCTGCCGGCGTTAGAAAAAGGAAATAGCACTCAATTAAAAATTATAGATTTCTGCCGCGATTCTCTTGAGCGCGAATATGGTAAAGAATGGTTTAGTAAAACAAAAAAATCGGTTTAAAAATAATTATGCTATCGCTTCAACATAAATTATCATTACAGCAAAAACTTTCTCCGCAGCAGATTCAATATCAGAAACTGCTTCAGCTAAATACTCTCGCACTCGAACAGCGCATAAAAACAGAGCTTGAACTTAATCCCATTCTCGAAGAGACTCTTGACGAAGAATTTGATCTTGATCAGGAAAAAGATGAGGATTCTGACGACACAATAAGTTCGGACGAAGAAGATGAAAAATATGACAGCAAAGATGATGAGTTTGAGTTAGAAGACTATATGAACGAGACGGAATCCGAACACGAATTCGACCGTTTGAATAGAAGCAGTGATGAAGAAAAGATCCGCCCGATAGCCCCTCAAAAAAAATCTATGCGCGAGAATTTAATAGATCAACTTCACATGCTAGATCTTACGGAAGAAGAAACTATTCTCGGCGAAAACATAATTGGCGGATTGGACAAGGACGGTTATTTCAAAGCCGATCTCGAAAAGATTGTCAGCGAATTAAAAATGTTCGAGCACATCGAGGTAAAACTTGAACAGGCTGAAAAGATTTTAAAACAGCTTCAAATTCTGGAACCAGTCGGAATTGCGACGCGGAATTTACAAGAGTGCCTGCTCGTTCAAATAAGAAATTCCTCTTATGACCCGTATTATTCTTATCTCGCCGAAAAAATTCTTGCAGAGCATTTTGAAGACTTCGCCAACAGGCGTTTTGATGTTATTCAGAAAGAGATGGATCTTTCCAAAGAAACATTGCGTACTACAATAGATTTAATTCAAAAGCTTAATCCCAAGCCCGGCGAGGGGAATATTGACTCCGAAGAGATGAATCAAATAACTCCGGATTTTCTAATTGAAAAAGTAGAAGAAAATTATATCGTTACGTTAAACGACAGAAGCGTTCCGTCTGTTACAATCAGCAGAACTTATCTTGAAATGATTGACTCAAAAAAACACAAACGGAATATTTCCAGCCGCGAGAAAGAAACATATAAATTTTTACGAGAGAAATTTGAATCCGCAAAATGGTTTATCGCTTCGCTGCAGCAAAGACGAAATACATTGATGAGAATCATGCGCGCAATTCTTGAAAGACAATATGAATTTTTTGAAAGCGGTCCTCGCTTTTTGAAACCGATGATCTACAAAGACATAGCCGAAGAAATTCAAATGGATATTTCAACTATCAGCCGTGTGGTTAACGGAAAGTTTGTTCAAAGTCCGCAAGGCATTCACGAATTGAAATATTTTTTCAGCGAGGGATTATCAACCGATTCCGGCGATGATATATCAAACAAACATATCAAAGAACTCATAAAAGAAATTTGCGACAACGAACCGAAAGATAATCCTTACAGCGACGATAAAATTGCGAGCATCCTTCAAGAAAGGGGAATTCATGTTGCGCGCCGTACGGTTGCAAAATACCGCGAAGCTCTTAAAATATCCGTCGCACGTTTGCGAAAGGAATTATGATTTTCGTTGATGTAGTAATAATTTTTCTGCTCTTCACAATATTTGCTTTCTCACACACCTGGCTGGCTTCCCTAAATATAAAACGTGCTTTGGCGGAAAAACTTGGTATCAAGATTGCATTCTACCGGTTGTTTTATAACATCTCGTCGGTTGTTTTATTTTTATTCTTCTATACACTCGCGCCAAAACCGGATGTAATTGTTTACGACTTACGCTTTCCTTTCGATATCATTACATTTGCACTGCAAGTTCTTTCACTTGTGGGATTATGGTGGGCAACTCGTCCAATAAATTTGGAAGAGTTTGCCGGAACTGCGCAGATCGGTCGCTACATGCGCGGTGAATATAAAGCTGATGAACTGGATGAAAAGCAGAATTTGAAAATTGAGGGAGCGTTTAAGCTTGTGCGGCATCCAATCTATCTGTTTTCGATTTTATTTTTGGGTTTTCGCCCAACTATGAATCTTTTTTATCTGATAATGTTTATTTGCGTGGTAATTTATTTTTATATCGGTTCTATTTATGAAGAAAGAAAATTGGTGGAATTGTTCGGCGATGAATACAAAAAATATCAAACTATCGTACCAAGAATGATTCCCATAAAATTTAAAACTAAAGACGCAAAACCAAATAAATTGTGATAATGTTTTTATTCATGATTTATACAT
>JAKAMS010000368.1 GCA_021812745.1 Bacteroidota bacterium
TCTTCTTTGCTTTCACAATACCATCAATTCCACTCATTCCGGGTAAACCTATATCCATCAAAACAACATCAACATCTATTGCCGAAAGTTTAGAGAGAAAAGACTCACAATCACCATAAGATCCAATACAGCTATAGCCACCGGTGCCATTAATTAAAGCTGCTAACCCTTCGCGGATTGTGTTGTTGTCTTCTATGATTGCTACTTTGATCATTATGTCCGTCCTTGCCTTACATATAAAATAGTATTTTTTAGAAACTGCTAAACAAATGATATTCCGAAAAGCAATTTTTAGAATTATGACTTCATTAAAGAAAGAAACATTTTTTTAATTCCGCCTAGTTTTCCACTAAACGTAAGTGATGTGCCTTCATTAGTTGAGTCAATAATCAATTCGCACCCTATCGAATGAGCACGTCTTTTCATATTTGTTAGTCCATTACCAAGTTTTACATTTTCTGTATCGAAGCCGGCACCATCGTCTTTCAAAACCAGAACGATGTTGTCTTTGTTAAGAGAAGCATCGAGAAATATTTTTTTACATTTGCTGTGTTTTATTGCGTTGTTAATTCCTTCCTTAAAGATCAGATACATATTCTGTTTGTATTCCATCGGCAATTTAAGCGAACTTAGCTTTTCCAAATTAGTAGTCTTAAAAGAGATTTCGGAAGAATAGAGCAAATCGCTATATGTATCTTTCAACCTCATAATAAGATGATGAAAAGAATCTCGTTGCGGATTAACCATCCAGACAATGTCGCTCATGCTGTCAATCAGTTGTCTTGCTTTTTCGCTTATTGCATTTAAGTTTTGAGATGGACCCTCTTCTACATTTTTTATTTTTTGTGTAGCAAGTTCACTTAGAATTGAAATTTCAGTTAAACCGGAACCGACATTATCATGCAAATCCGCTGCGAGTTTTCCTTTTAGTTTTTCAATTGCAAGCAAACTTCTGAAACGAATAGTACTCAGATAAAAGATGGAAAACGCAATAAAGAAAAGGGCTGCTGTTATAAACCACCACCTTTTCCAAATTGGCGGTAAAATTGTTATATGAATTTTAGCTCCTTCATTATTCCACGCACCATCGTTGTTTGAACCGCGTACCCGGAAAACATATTCTCCCGGCGATAGATTAGAATAGTTTACAATTCTTCTTCGAGAATCAACATAGTGCCAATCCGAATCTAATCCTTCTAGGATATAAGCGTATTGGTTATCCTCCGGATTTGTAAAATCGAGAGCCGCGAATTCAAACGAAAAGAAATTTTGTGAATATGAAAGCAACAGAGAATCTATTTCTCCTCTCACGGGATTGCTGAATATTCTTACATTACTAATTGCAATCGGCGGAATAAATAAATTATCCTTAACGCTATCTGGATAAAAATAATTGAACCCGTTAATTCCGCCAAAGAACATTTCTCCATTTCTAGATTTAAAATATGCGCCGCCGCTGAATTCCGTGCTTTGCAGACCATCGTGCAGATCATATTGCGTAAATATTTCCGTTGCTATGCTAAATTTGAATAGACCATTGTCAGTACTCATCCAAAGATTATTACTGTTGTCTTCAAGAATTCCATATACCACCGAGCTGATCAATCGGTTTTTTTTATTGAACCGTTTAAATTTTTCTGTGCGTTTATCAAATTTCTGAAGTCCCCCGCCGTAAGATCCAATCCACAGGTTGCTAAAATTGTCTTCATAAATTGTCATTACTCTGTTATCTGCAAGGCTAGATTCATCCCCCGGAATATTTTTATAAGAGATGAATTTTTTTTTCTTGGGGTCGAATTTGTTTAGACCGCCGCCAAAAGTTCCTATCCAGAAAATTCCATCCCGGTCTTCGGTTATGCAATAAACTCTATCATCGTTTAGACTAAACGGATCATTCGCATCATGAACAAATTTTTCGAATCGAATATTATTTGATTTGAGATCTTCGGCGTTAACTTTATTCAGACCGCCGCCAAAAGTACCAATCCATAAATTTTTAGCTCGATCAATAAATATCGCTTGAACTTGATTTGAACCACGGTCTATAGAGCCACTGGAGTCAAAAGTATATCGCGTAGATCTTCCGGTTGATTTATTAAATTTATTTAAGCCCCCGCTGTAAGTGCCAATCCACAAATATCCGTTCTCGTCATCAACAATGGAACGAATATGATTATCACTTAATGTTGTTTTGATATTTTTATCGGACTTATAGAATGAAAATTTTCCGTTCTTGCGGTCATATTTGTTCAGACCGCCTTTGTAAGTTCCTATCCAAACAACAGAATTTTTATCCACATTTATAGCCCAGACAACATCATCATTCAAACCATTGACACCATTCGCATCTTTATTAATCTGCCCGAATTTTATTGTGCTGCGTTCAAGACGGCTAAGACCTTTGCCGAGATTTGTGCCGATCCAAAGAGTTCCGGATTTGTCTACCAATAAAGAAAGAATATCATTTTTCTGAAGAGATGTTGGAACTTTAGAATCGTTTTTATAAACGGTAAATTTTTTAGTTTTTAAATCATAGCGGTTCAATCCTCCGCCAAGGGTTCCAAACCAAAGAGATTTGTCTGTGCTCTGAATTATTGAAGTAACGATATTGCTGGATAAACTGTTTATTTGCGGACTATTTATAAATCTTTCAAATTTTGCTTTTGATGCGTCAACCGATTGAAATTGTTTTGAAAGTTTGTTCAATCCTCCGCCGTAGGTTCCAATCCACAAATTTTCATCTTGATCTTTATATAGTGAGATGACTTTATTATTGCTCAAACTCCAATTATTCTCATTTTGTTCATATTTCTGAATTCGAGTTTTATTCTCGCTCATAAAAAATTTATAAAGTCCTCCGCCCAATGTACCAACCCACACAGTTCCATCGTTACATGGAATTATTGCTTTCACCCTGTTGGATTGAAGTCCTCCCGGCTGACTTTTATCATAATGGAAATGTTCATATTTATTATTGGCTGGATCAAATTTAATTAATCCTTTACCCCAAGTTCCTACCCACAAAAAACCATTTTTGTCTTGCTGAATTACAGTTATTGATCTATTATTATTTCGTGAGAAAGGCAGAGGAAAATCGTAATACTTTTCATCCGGATCATTTTCCGTTTGTAGATTATCTGTAAAATTAAGATGTGTAAATGTTCCCTTTTTTCTATCGTATTTATTTAAAACCCCGCCCACTGTTCCCGCCCAGATAAAACCATCTTTGTCTTCAAAAAGAGATAAAATTCCGTTATCGGAAATTGTTGTAGAATCGGCCGGGTCATTAGCATAAACAACAAAACTATATCCATCGTAACGGTTCAATCCATTTGCTGTTCCGAACCAGAGAAACCCTTTGCGGTCTTGAAGCATA
>JAKAMS010000021.1 GCA_021812745.1 Bacteroidota bacterium
CATGCTTATATCCTTTATCGCCGAGTATCTGTGAGTAGTATTCCAATTTTTTTATTAGAGCGAAGTAGATAATGCCCGATCCTTTGTATTTATCTAACACTTTATAGATTGCATTCAGAGTTTCTTTCTCATCATATACATCTGTTGTTTCCAGACGCAAGTTAGGGCGTTCAATTCCTTCATGAAAAATTTTGATCTCGTCTTTTGTTAAGCCCAGCTTGGAAATTATATCTTTCTGAACATCCGGAGTTGCAGTAGCAGTTAGAGCTATTGTAAGAGGATTATTCAGAAGTCCTCTGAATTCTGCTATGCGGGAATAATCGGGGCGGAAATCGTGACCCCATTCGGAAATGCAATGAGCTTCATCAACTGCAAGCATAGAGACCTGTGCGGTTTTTATAGCATCAACAAATTCCTGCTTCCGGAATCTTTCCGGAGTTACATATAAAAGTTTTACTTTGCCATCAACAAATTTTCTCAATCTTTCTTTTCTCTGTTCTGATGTTACAGTTGAATTGATAAACTCCGCATTAATGTTCTTCTTTTTAAGAGCATCAACTTGATCTTGCATAAGAGCAATAAGCGGACTTATAACAATTGTTCCGCAGTCAAACATTAGAGCCGGCAACTGGTAACAAATTGATTTGCCTGCACCGGTGGGCATAAGTACAAGGCAGTGTTTCCGTTCAGTCAGCAGTCTGTTTATAATCTTTTCCTGCTTACCTCTAAAGGAAGTATGTCCAAAATATTTTTCTAATGCTTCTAAAGGAGCTATCATCATTTCTCTCAAAAACTTTTGATGCAATTTATTACTTAAACGGTACTTTTAATAGTCCGTATTCTGTAATGGCTATAAAAAATTAACTTTTATTAACACCTTTCAACACCACTGCTTTATTGTAGCTGAAAATATTTTTTATGATATTAAAACAAACCTTTTAATAGACAGATCCAATTAATCCAATTTAATAGTAATAAAGAACGAGGATATTAGTATGGCTGCAGAAAGAAGGAAAAACTATCTCACCGCATTTCTAATTTATCTCTTTGTCTCCGCTCTTTTTGCCGGCAGAGTATTTGCGCAAGAAGAGTTGACTTTTCAAGTTCCACCAAAAGAAATATTAGAACTTGTGGATATCAAACAACCGCCTTTGCCAATTATAGACCGGAATGTGAATTACATCTTTTTTATGGAACGTCCTACATTTAAGTCTTTAAAGGAATTGGCGGAGAACGAACTTCGTTTGGCTGGAATTAGAATAAACACGCAAACATTTGATGGCGCTCGCGGAACTTATTTTATAGGCATGACAATGCAAAACGCTCAGACCGGAAAGAATATTTCTATCACTGGACTGCCGAAAGAGTACAAAATTGAATATCCATCTTTTTCACCGAACTACAATTATTTCTCCTTTGTCAATGTAACTGATATGGGAATGGAATTGTGGGTAGTTAATGTTAAGAACGGCAACGCAAAAAAAGTTTCCTCAACAAAGTTATCAGCAGTAACCGGCAGACCATATTCATGGTCGCCCGATGAAAAATTTCTTTATTGCTTTGCTCGGAATACCAACAAGCCGACTTTTCAAGAAAAAGAATTGCCTAAAGGTCCTGCAGTTCAAGAAGCTGCAGGCACTAAAGCTCCGGTTAGAACATACCAGGATTTGCTGAAAAATAGTAACGATGAAAAAAAGTTTGAATATTACGCTACTGCTTCAATAGTAAAAATATTCCTTGATGGAAAAGCTATTCCTTTTATGAAGGCAAACATTTACAAGAGTTTTGAACCATCACCTGACGGCAATTACATTTTGACTGAAGAAGTGAACAAACCCTTTTCTTATCAAGTGCCTTATTCTTTATTCCCATACAAAGTTAAAACATATGATAAGAATGGTGTGTTAGTAAAAGAGCTGGCATCAAAACCATTACAGGATAAAATTCCAACAAGCTTTGATGCAGTAGAATCCGGCATGAGAGATTTTTCATGGCGCAGCGATAAGCCGGCGACAGTAGTTTGGTGCGAAGCACAAGACGGAGGCGATCCTTCCAAACCTGTTGTGAAGAGAGATAAGATTTTTCAACTTGACGCACCGTTCAAAGGTGAGGGAAAATTTTTAACAGCAACTTTAAACAGATTTAGAAATATCACATGGGGAGATAATTCAACCGCCATTATGAATGATTCGTGGCGCAAGAATAGAAATACAAAAGCATATCTGTTTAATCCTGAAACTGCGGATGAAAATCCAAAGATAATTTACGACGGGTCTAGCGAAGATCTTTATAACAATCCAGGCAGATTTGTAACCGAACCGAATAAATTTAATGAGAACACTCTTCTTTTCAGTAAAGATAAAAGCAAGTTATACTTGATAGGGGAAGGTTACTCTCCGGAAGGAAGCAAACCGTTTGTTGATGAGTACAATATTAAATCTGGCGAGAAGAAAAGACTTTGGAGAGCCGAAGGTAAAGATAATTACGAATCAATAACGCGAATAATAGACATTCAAAAAAATCTTCTTCTAACAAGAATAGAAGGAATTAAAGTATTTCCAAATTATTTTATCAGAAATATTGGAACAAACGAAAATCCTAAACAGATAACTTTTCTTACAAGTCCGTATAAATCATTTGAAAACGTTTTAAAAGAAAAAATCTTTTATAAACGGGAAGACGGAGTTGATCTTTCCGCGACTTTATATCTGCCGGCAGGATACGATAAATCGAAAGGAAGATTACCAATGTTGATGGAAGCATATCCGACTGAATTTAAAGATGCGAGTGCCGCCGGCATGGTGAGAGATTCGCCATACCGTTTTGTTTCTCTCAATTATGGTTCGCCGGTATTCTGGGCTGCACGCGGATATGCTGTTATGGAAGGAGCCGCATTCCCGATAATTGGAAAGGGAAATGAAGAACCGAACGATACTTACATTGAACAATTAGTTGCCAACGCACGCGCCGCTATTAAAGCGGTTGATGATATGGGCGTTGTAGATCCGAAACGCGTTGCGGTTATGGGACATTCGTACGGCGCGTTCATGACGGCAAATTTGCTGGCACATTCAAATTTGTTTGCGGCTGGTATTGCACGCAGCGGCGCATACAACAGAACATTAACACCGTTCGGTTTTCAAGCGGAAGAAAGAACTTATTGGCAGGCAAAAGATGTGTATGATAAAATGTCTCCATTCAATTATGCAGATCAGCTTAAAACTCCGATATTATTGATTCACGGCGAGCTTGATAACAACAGCGGAACATTCCCAATTAACAGCGAAAGAATGTTCGCGGCATTAAAAGGTCTTGGCGGTACTGCGCGTTTGGTATTCCTGCCGTATGAAGCTCACGGTTATGCTGCAAAAGAAAATATTCTGCACATGTTGTGGGAAATGGACTCCTGGTTAGAGAAGTATGTAAAGAACAGGAAATAATATTCAACTGATTAAATTGAAGAGCCATCATTAATTGATGGCTCTTTCTTTTTAAAGGAATAATGATTCGATGTATTTAGCAGCCGGGCTTTTGCTTATATTTGCCATAACAATAAGAAGAGAAGAAGTGACAAAAATATTATTAAGAAAAAACGAAGAACGCAGAGTAAAACAAGGACATCTCTGGATATTCAGCAATGAAATAGAAAAGGTTGAAGGACAAACTTCCAATGGTGAAGTTGTTCAAGTGTACGATTCCAAAAATAATTTTATTGGTAACGGATTTTATAATGCTAATTCACTTATAGCTGTTAGAATCATCTCATATAAAGAAGAAGTTGATTTGGCAAAACTATTCCGTGACCGCTTACACTCAGCTTATAATTTTAGAAAAACTGTCTATCCAAACCGGGAATCATTCCGGATGGTTTTTAGCGAAAGTGATTTTTTACCCGGACTTATTATTGATAAATACAACAACACATTCGTTCTCCAAGTCTATTCCGCGGGAATTGAAAGAGAGATTGGACTTATAGTAAATATTTTGACTGAAGACTTCTCTGCAAAAAATATATTTTCTAAAGGGGAAGAATATTTTCGTAAGCTGGAAGGATTACCGGTTGAGAACAATGTTTATTTAGGCGGGATGGAAGAAGAAATAATTTCTGACGGCGCTGTTAAATACAAAATTAATTTTTCAACTGGACACAAGACCGGTTTCTACTTTGACCAATGTGATAACCGGAATTTTCTCGGCAAATTCTGTAAAGATAAATCGGTACTTGATTGTTTTTGCAATTCCGGAGGTTTTGGTTTACATGCTGTTAATGGAGAAGCTAAATCAGTTGAGTTCGTTGATTCGTCATCCGAAGAGCTAAAAAACGCAAAAGAGAATTTCTTTCTCAATGGATTTAATTACAAAGCCGGTTTTATACAGTCGGATGTTTTCGATTATTTGGAAAAATGTAAAACTGAGAAAAAAACTTTTGATGTGATCAATTTAGATCCACCGGCGTTTGCAAAAAATAAAAGAACTATAGCCACAGCAATCAAAGGATACGAAAAACTAAATCGTCTTGCTTTGGAATTGTTAAATGACGGCGGATTATTGTTTACTTCGTCTTGCTCACATCATGTTAAAACAGAAATGTTTTTAGAAACTATTAATAGCGCGGCGTTAAAAGCTGGAAAGCAAATTCAACTTTTTTATTTTAACAATGCTTCTTTAGACCATCCTTCGCTTCCGGTAATGGATGAAACGGTTTATTTAAAATTTGCGGCTTACAGAGTATCATCCAAATAGAAAAATGCTGAAGCTAGAAAATGCTTCAGCATACTTCTTGTTAAATAAATCTACTCTGACTTTAATATTCCTAACGCGCTCAAAAGTCCAAACTGTCTAAAAACGTAGTTAGATTCGGCTGCGATGGTATTATTGCTGGCTTGAAGATAATCTCTGTAAGCCTGCTGTTGATCAATAAAGGTTGCGGTGCCAAGGACATAAGAATCTTTTTTAATTGACCATGTTTCTTTTGCCGATTTCAATGCTGCCTTTGAAACTTCTAATTCTAGTTTTGCTGATTGCAAATCTATAACTGCATTTTTAACATCGCTTTTAATCTGTCTTTCTAACGCAGCCAAATCTTCATTGCTGTTTTTTATTTGTACCTGCGCTGACTGTGTTGAAAACTCAGTATTCCATCTGGAAAAAATTGGCAAGCTGAAAGAAAGACCAAGACTATAAACTTTTCTACTGAAGAGATCTGAGAGTTGCGTTGCACTAGATGAGAAATTGTAGTTGCCTGATAGACTTGGCAAGAAACCGCTTTTCGCTATTGTCAATTGATACTCGGCACTCACCAATTGTGCTTTTTGGCTTTTGTAATCGCTTCTGTTATTAAGTGCAGTTTGGTAAACACTATCAATGTTGTTTAAATATGCCGCTGTTTCTGGTATATAAGCAGAATCCATCTCGAAAGTATATTCTTTTAGTACATCTTTAGATAAATAATTCAACAAATTGATTTTTGCTTTTTCGTAATTGTTCTTTGCCTGCAAATATGAAAGCTGGGAATTTGATGTTTGATATTCTTGCGAATAGAGATCAGCATTTGCTACCATTTTTAAGTCGTACATCTCTTTTACTTTTTGAAGCATATCTGTGTTATACTTTTGATCTTCTTTTTGAAAACTAAGTACCTTTTCATTATTGGCAACTGTAACAAAAAGATTTACAGTTTGTAACACAACATCCTGACTTAATTTATTCAAGTCATACTTCGCTGCTTGCAGATCATTTTTCTTTTGGTTCAATGTGGTTATGTTTGAAAGTCCGTCGAAAAGGGTAACGTTACCTCCGAGAGAAACGCTGTAATTTCTGGAATCGGTTTCTGTTGCCGGAAGATTTTGCGGCTGACCATAAAAATCAAGTACTGTACTTCCCGAACTGCTTGTCCGCTGCCAGTTCCATCCGCTGTTAAGATTTAAAGTCGGCAAAAATGTTCCGTACGCATTTTTCACTGCTGCATTGGAAGTTTCTAAATTGTTGCTGCCTTTTACAATTGAAGTATTTTGATTTAGCGCGGTTGTAATGGCGCTACTCAAAGTGATTTTTTCTTGCGCATTAACTTGAATTAAATTTGTCAATGTGAAAATAGAGATGAAAATTATTTTTACATACTTCATCAGATCATCCTAAAATTTATTAATAAACAAAATTGTTTTTTACTCATACCTTAGTGCATCAATTGGATTAAGAGCAGATGCTTTTCTCGCCGGATAAAACCCGAAAAATATTCCGATGACTCCAGCAAACCCAAATGCTATCATTATAATTTGCGGTCTAATATATGCCGATTGATCAGTGTAATGATTTAATATATAAGCTATCAAGAAGGATAGAGCAACTCCTATTACTCCCCCGGATAAACTTAGAACAATTGCTTCTGTTAAAAACTGAACTAGAATATCTGAAGCTCTTGCGCCTACAGATAATCGTATTCCAATTTCTCTAGTCCTTTCCGTTACAGAGACAAGCATGATATTCATAATTCCAATTCCACCTACAACAAGAGAAACACCCGCAACCGACGCCAATAGAATTGTTAGAATACGGGAGGTAGCTGTTGCAGTTTCAGATAAGTCAGACTGATCTTGAATTGTAAAATCATCTTCTTCACCCGGCGTTAGCTTGTGAGATTCACGCATTAAACTCTTCAGTTCAGCAATAACTGCGGGAATTCTATCATTAGAGATTGCGCTTACCTGAATGGAAGCAATACGCAAATGGTCTCCGGAGAGCCGGTCGCCAACAGTTCTGGATGGCGCCAAAATAATATCATCATTACTTGTACCTTGTGCGCTTTGTCCTTTGGGTTTAAGTGTACCTATAACTCTGAAAGGAACGCTTCGAATTCTAATTTGCTGTCCTACAGGGTCGCTGTTTGGAAACAAATTTTTAACTACATCGGCACCCAGAACACAGACTTTAGACCTAGCCATAACATCTCTTTCTGTAAAAAATTCACCGCTTGCTAAAGGCCAAGAACGAATATCTAGATAATCCGGCGAAACACCCTGAACTCTTGTAAACCAATTTCCAACGCCGCCAATTACTTGTCCTCCGGAAAATACAATTGGAGTAACGCCTTTAATTAGAGTTGCTTCGTTTTTAATTTTATCAACATCATCCCAAGTAAATCTGTTAAAAGTTCCGGAACCTCTATTAACACCGCCGGTTGTTGAAGCGCCAGGCGTAATAATAATTAGGTTAGAACCGAGTGATGCAATCTGCTGTTCAACTTTTAACTGAGCGCCGTCTCCAATAGCAACCATCACAACTACAGCTGCAACTCCGATGATAATACCAAGCGCAGTAAGCAGACTTCTCATTCGCGATTTCATAATGCTTCTTGTTGCAACTTTTAATATAATTTTAGCTTTCATAAATGATTCCTTCTATTCTGATATTTCAGCTGCAGCTTTAACTCTTATTAATTCTTCTTCAGCATTAAGCCGGTCTTTAATTATAGTATCTTTTATTACTCTGCCGTCTCTCATTTCAATTATTCTTTTAGCGAAAGCTGCAAAATCTCTTTCGTGAGTAACCATTACAATTGTAATTCCTTCTTCATTTAACTTTTGAAATAGATTAAATACCTCAACAGATGTAACACTATCCAAGTTTCCGGTAGGTTCATCTGCTAAAATCAAAGACGGTTCGTTAACCAAAGCTCTTGCAAGTGCAACTCTTTGCTGTTGACCTCCGGAAAGTTGACTTGGTATGTGATCCATTCTATCCCCAAGTCCTACTCTCTTTAGTGCCTCCGAAGCTTGTTTACTGTGATCTTTAATTTTCTCTAACCGGTCGTACATCAAAGGGAGTTCAACATTTTCAAGTGCTGTTGTACGCGGCAATAGATTGAATCCTTGAAAAACAAAACCAATTTTCTGATTACGAATATTGGCGTATTCATTTTGAGGAAGTTTGCTTGTATTAATGCCGTCAAGAATATAATCGCCTGAAGTAGGCATATCCAAACATCCTAATAAATTCATTAGGGTTGATTTTCCGGAACCAGAGGCGCCCATGATTGCAACAAATTCACCTTTATGAACATTTATGTTAACTGATTTCAAAGCGTGAACATCAACTTCGCCAACAGTATATGTTTTAGTGAGGTTAACAGTTTTAATTAAAATATTTTCCAAAGTTTGTCTCCTAATTAAAATCCTCTGCCAGGACCGCGGTTACCACCCTGAGTTGGGTTAAATGGATTTGTACTTGCCGAAGCAGCAGGAGAGTCATCCTCAATAATTCCGGTAATAACTTTCATTCCTTCTTTTAGATTTCTGCTTCTAACAATTTCTGTATTTTTTCCATCTGTTAATCCTGCAACGAACATACCCATCTGTAATTTATTGTTTTCATCAAAGTACCAAACTCTGTTAGCATTGTTACGTCTTCTTTGTCCGCCGTTAGCTCCGCCCGTTGCAACATTTCCGCCTCCGCCTGATCCTTGAGCAAATTGTCCTCCGCCTCTTTCTTGCATTCTTTTCTTAACGCTATCCGGTAAACTTGCCATTTCTTTTTCTCTGTTCTTTTGGTATTCAGCAACCATGTCGTCCGTAGGTTGGAACCGGAGAGCTACATTTGGAACAAGAAGAACGTTTTCTCTATTGTCAACGTAGAAATCAACAGTAGCTGTCATTCCCGGCAGTAAAAGTTTATCTTTATTCTCAGCTTTAACAACCACAACGTAGCTAACAACGTTAGATACAACATTTGGATTCAATCTGATTTGGTCCACCTCACCGTCAAACCTTTTATTTGGCTGAGATTGAACTGTGAACTGAACTTTTTGCCCCATCTTAATCTGCCCGATGTCACTTTCATCAACATTAGTTAATATGCGCATTGATGAAAGGTCTTCTGCTATTGTATAAATAGTTGGCGATGATAAACTGGCTGCTACGGTTTGACCTTCTTCCACAGCTCTGTTTATAACTGTTCCGGAGATAGGCGCATATATATAAGCGTAGTTCAAATTTAGTTTTGCTCTTTCAAGAGCAGTCACAGCAGATTTTTTAGCTGCAAGTAATACTTGCACATTTGTTTTGGATGCAATAAAATCAACTTCGTTCATAAAACTCTTTTCATAAAGCTGTTTATTTCTTTCATGAACAGCAACAGCTTGATCGTATTGCGCATTGGCTCTATCGAGGTTAGATTGAGCATCTCTTACAGATGCTGCCAGAACTACTGTATCTAGTACTGCAATCAACTGTCCTTTTCTAACCTGGCTATTGAAATCCACGAGTAGTCTATCAATTTTACCGGAAACTTGCGTTCCAACATCAACAGTTTTTATCGCTTGAATTGTTCCTGAACTACTGATGATAACATTTAAATTACCTTTTGAAATCTGTGCATAGCTGAATTTTGTAGCTTTATTACCGCCTCCTAAAAACAAGAAATATGCGACTACTAATAGACCTATAGTTACTGCTGAAATAATGATTGTTTTCTTTTTCATATTTGTTCTCAAGTTCATGTATGATTTTTAATTAGAAAAAAATTATTGCTGTCTGTTTCTGCCTTGTTCCTGCATTCTGTTCTTTCTTTCCTCTACCATTTTTTTGAGCTCTACCTTCTGATCCGGTTTTAAGATTTTCATGATCTCATCATTTGTTCCTTGGTTGATTTTCATCATTTCTTCTCTAAAATTGTCTCTGTTACCGCTGTCTCTCATCTCTTGCATCTTCTTTTCTGCCTTAACTAAAATGGCATCAACTTTTTTTGTCTGATCTGCATTCAATTTGAGTCTTTCTTGATATTGTTTAACTCTTTCTTCGTGCGTCATACGTCCTTGGGCGATCATAGCCGTTGAAGAGACTAGAAGAATTAAAGCGAAAAATAAAATTACTCGTTTCATTTTTTACTCCATATTAAGTTTGTTCATAAAAAAATTTTTTCAGCCGGTTATATTTTGTTCACAGCTTATACACATTGTAAATAGCACTGGTTTAATCAAAAATTATTTACAAAAGTTGTCGTATTTATCTTACAATTTTCTATTTCTGCATATTTGCTAAAATTTGTGCACTATTATTAGCTATGTTACGGTTAATAGTCCAGCAGAGGAAAAATTTTTAAGATTTTTTAACATTTGAAAAGGGTGTTGGAGTAAGACTTCGCAATTCTATTTTGCATTTTCTTATATTTGCCCGGCAAAAAAATCTACAGCTGTTAACAGATTTTAACTAATTCTACGAAACCCAATCGAGTTTCGGTTTGTAGAAAAACATAAGAATTATAAAAACAGTGAGGGTTCAAATTGGATATTACAGCACTCAATGAAAAAATTAGAAGAGAGAGCGAGTTCATTGATCTTCTTTTCAACGAAATTGGTAAGACAATTGTTGGGCAGAAAACAATGCTTGAGCGTCTTGTTGTTGGCTTACTTGGTAACGGACACGTTTTGCTTGAAGGTGTGCCGGGTTTAGCAAAAACTCTTGCAATCAAATCTCTCGCAGCTTCAATGAAAGCAAAATTTCAGCGCATACAATTTACCCCGGATCTTCTTCCGGCAGATTTAATTGGAACATTAATCTATAATCAAAAAGATGGAAACTTTGCTATTAAGAAGGGTCCAATCTTTTCGAACTTTATTCTTGCCGATGAAATTAACCGCGCACCCGCTAAAGTCCAAAGTGCTCTTCTTGAAGCAATGCAGGAACGGCAAGTTACAATCGGTGAATCAACTTTTAAGTTAGATGACCCGTTTCTAGTTCTTGCCACACAAAATCCTATTGAGCAAGAAGGAACATATCCTTTGCCGGAAGCTCAAGTAGACCGTTTTATGCTGAAGGTTAAGATTACTTATCCAAGCCGCGAAGAAGAACAGAAAATTATGAAGATGAATACAACTTCCGATAATCCAACAATTAATGCAGTAATAAATCCGGAAGATATTTTAAGGGCGCGCAAACTTGTTCAAGAAATTTATGTTGATGAAAAAATTGAGAAATATATTCTTGATATAGTCTTTGCAACCAGAAACCCGAAAGATTTTGGATTAGATGAATTAACAGATTTAATTAGTTACGGAGGATCTCCCCGTGCGTCAATAAATCTTGCATTAGGTGCAAGGGCTATGGCTTTTATTCGCCGCAGAGGTTATGTAATTCCGGAAGATGTTCGTTCTATTTGCGCAGATGTAATGCGCCACCGTGTTGCGGTTACATACGAAGCAGAAGCAGAAGATATTTCTTCCGAAACAATTATCTCGAAAATTCTTAATAAAATTGAGGTTCCTTGATTTTAATTCTTAATTGTAATCTTGCTCTTAATCTGAAACCGAGAGCAAGATTAAGAAAAAGAGCAAGATCAAGAAAAATATTCAATGTTAACTAAAGAATTACTTAAACAGGTAAGACAAATAGAAATTCGAACGCGCGGAGTTGTGAACGATGTCTTCTCCGGTGAATACCATTCGGTTTTCAAAGGAAGGGGAATGGAATTTTCCGAAGTACGTGAATATAATTTTGGCGATGATATACGTAATATAGACTGGAATGTTACAGCACGGTTCGGTCATCCTTATATCAAAATATTTGAAGAGGAACGTGAATTAACTGTAATGCTGCTTGTTGATATGAGCGGTTCACTCGTATTTGGCTCTGTTGAAAAAACGAAACAACAAATTGCCGCAGAATTGAGCGCAATACTTGCATTCTCTGCCTTGAAGAACAATGATAAAGTCGGATTAATTTTATTTACAGACAGAATAGAAAAATTTGTACCGCCGAGAAAAGGTAAAAGCCACTCGCTTAGAATTATAAGAGAAGTTCTTTCTTTTGAACCGGAAGGAAAGACAACAAGCATTCGTCATGCTTTAGAATATTTTAATCATACTATAAAGAAGAAAGCAATTGTATTTTTAATCTCAGATTATATTGACAGCGGTTACGAAAAAATCTTACGCATCGTTGGCAAGAAGCATGATTTGATTGGAGTTGTTCTGAGGGATATCCGCGAGAAATCTTTAATTGATGCGGGATTAATTAAATTCCGCGATGCTGAAACAAGTGAGATTCGTTTCTTAGATACCAGCGATAAATCAGTTCGTAAATCTATAACAGATGAACATAAGCGATGGATGGAATACCGCCGTCAACTTTTCCTTTCGAGCAGACTGGATTCAATTGATATTGAAACTTCCGGGTCATATATAAAACCGCTTGTTGATTTCTTTAAGCTGAGGGAAAAAAGATGGTAAAATTCTTACGGCTCTCTTTTGTTTGGGTTCTCTTCTCTCTTTCTTTTGTAAATGCACAGAATATTTCCGTTAGTGCAACCACAGATACAACAATTTATAAAGTCGGCGATTTTATAAAATATCAGATTGAAATAACTCACGAAAAAGGAATTGTAGTTTATCTTCCGTCGGTTAAAGACAGTATTAAAACCCTCGACTTCATTCAAGCATTGCCGGCAGAAAAAAATGAAGCCAATAATAAAGTTATTGAGCGGTACCGTTTCATCTTTTCGAAATATGATTCGGCTCAAGTAACAATTCCCTCGGTAACAATTGCTTATACGGAATGGAACTCGGTTAAAAAAAATATAAAGACAAATCCAATTACAATCACAGTTCGAACATTACCCGTTAATACACAGGAAGACATTCGTGATATTAAAGAGCCGCTTAAACTGCCGTTGAACTGGCTCTTAATTGGTCTGGTAGTTTTTCTGATTTTCGCATTGCTCGTTGCTGCGTATTTCATTTACAGATATTATAAGAAGAAAAATGCGTTAAAAGAAAATATTAAACCGGAAGTTAAAATTCCGCCGCATGAAGTTGCACTTGCAAAACTTGCCGAGTTGGAACAAAAGAAATTATGGCAGAATGGTTTAGTAAAACAATTTCACAGTGAAGTAACCGAAATTGTCCGTCAGTATTTTGAAGACCGATTCAACTTCCGTGCTTTGGAAATGACATCAGCAGAAATTCTTGCTGTATTAAGTTATATGGAAGACGGTAAGAAGATATCCGGAACATCAGAAAATTTCTTTAGTAACGCGGATCTAGTGAAGTTTGCAAAATTTGAACCGATGCCTAAAATAAATGAAGAGATGATGAAGCAAGCATACGAAATTGTCAATCAAACTATTCCGGCACCTGTACAACAAATTGTAAGCGAGGAGAAAAATGTTCAGTGATGTAACATTCGCTTATCCGTTTGTATTGTGGCTTTTGCTTCTTGTACCGGCACTTGCATACTGGTACTGGAAAAAGAAAGATAAAATTTCTCCAGATTTTACTTACTCTTCAATTCAAATATTCGGAAATATTCCAAAAAAGTTAAAAGAGAAACTTGCAGATCTTCCCGCGTGGCTAAAGATAGCTTCACTTGCTTTCTTTATAGTTGCTGCGGCTCGTCCGCAAAGTTTTTCAAGCGGAGAAAATCTTCATACTGAAGGAATTGATATTGCCATGGTGCTTGATATCTCCGGAAGTATGCTTGCCGAAGATTTTAAACCTAACCGTGTTGAAGCCGCAAAGAAAGTTATTGATGATTTTATTGCCGGAAGAACAAATGATAGAATCGGGCTTGTAATTTTTTCCGGAGAAAGTTTTACACAATGCCCGCTTACGGTAGATTATTCGGTCCTTCGTGGATTGCTCAAAGAAATTCATACCGGAATGATTGAAGACGGAACTGCAATTGGAAATGCCATTGCCAACGGTGTTAACAGATTGAAAGACAGCAAATCGAAAAGTAAAGTAATGATTCTGTTGACAGACGGCGTGAATAACCGCGGCGAGGTTGATCCTCTTACTGCGGCGCAGATAGCTCAGAAATTTGGAATAAGAATTTATACTGTCGGCGTTGGAACTGTTGGTGAAGCTCCGTACCCATTTCAAACACCTTTCGGAGTTCGATACCAGATGGTTCCGGTTGAGATTGATGAAAATATTTTGCAGCAAATAGCTAAAATCACCGGCGGAAAATATTTCCGTGCGACCGATAATAGAAAGTTAGTTCAGATTTACGATGAGATTGACCGGTTGGAAAAAACACGTGTTGAGGTTACATCATATAGACAAGCGAAAGAACTTTTTTACGGCTGGGCATTTATCGGCTTGTTCCTTCTTGTCGCAGATATTGGTTTATCAAGAACATATTTGAGAAAACTGCCGTGATACGATTTGCAAATAGCGAATATCTTTATCTGCTCTGGATTATTCCGGCGTTGATTGCTTTGTATTGGTTCACAATGCAAAAGCAGAATAAGATTCTTGAAAAGTTTGCCGGCACAAAAATGCAAGACGTGCTATTTCCGCTGAGAAGTAAACTAAAATCATCACTCAAGTTTGGAATAACTCTTTTTGCTATTCTCTTAATAATTATAGCGCTGGCTAATCCGCAAGTGGGAACAAAGATTGAGGATGTTAAGCAGATTGGTATAGAAGTATACATTTTATTAGATGTTTCTAAAAGCATGGCGGCGGAAGATATCAAACCAAGCCGTTTGGAAAAAGCAAAATTCGAAATCTCGAAACTCATTCAAAAATTGCAAGGAGATAAAATCGGGTTGATTGTATTTGCCGGCGATGCTTTTATTCAATTTCCTCTAACATCGGATTATTCTGCCGCAAATTTATTTTTGAACGCAGTTGATTTTAATTCGGTGCCGCAGCAGGGAACAGCAATCGGTCCGGCAATAGATTTAGCATTAAAATCGTTTCGTTATGATGACGATACAAAGAAAGCAATAGTAGTAATTACAGACGGAGAAGATCACGAGGGCAATATTGATTCCGCTCTTGATGAAGCAAAGTCGAAAGAAGTTTCCATCTATTCAATAGGATTTGGTTCGCCTGCCGGTGTGCCTATTCCAGAATACAACGATTCCGGTGTGCAGACTGGATACAAGAAAGATAATGAAGGAAATATTGTCTTAACAAAACTTGATGAAACAATATTAAAGACAATTTCCGAAAAGACGAATGGAAAATATTACCGCGGAAGCAATACAGAGGATGAACTCGATGCGATTTACAATGATCTGGCAAAAATTCAACAGTCCGAATACGGATCGAAGCGAATAACAGATTATGAAGACAGATTTTATTATTTCTTAATTCCCGCTCTCTTAATTTTGATTGGTGAATTTTTCATCTCTTCGAATAAATCAAAATGGCTCGCAAAGTTCGAAAA
>JAKAMS010000022.1 GCA_021812745.1 Bacteroidota bacterium
CCATTAAGATCTAAAGCATAAACATCGAAAGTTGCATTGGTACCTTGTGCCAATGATTGAGATGCAGGAACAAATACCAAGGATTGAAGAGTCATCGTGTTATTGTGATTAGCCGTTGCATCCGCAATGATTGCAATTGTTCTATTTTTTACTGTTGCATCCGAAATTGTGTTTACATCTACGCCGTCGCTAAAATGCCAAATTGCTAACTGAACTGCGGCTGCTTCTTTATTATTGTCTGAAAGTTTTCCCGTATAACTTGTTTTGTACGGAAAATAATTATTCAATATATAAGTCATTTCGGATGGGGTTGTTCCTTCATCCCAATATGTTGGATGTTGGCTTGGATTTACTGTATGAGCTAAATCTATGCAATAAAATTTTTGAGGTTGACCGTTAAGTGTACCGGTTATTACACCGGCAAAACCAGTTTCATTATTAAAACCAAGATTGTTAACGCCCTCCGCAGTTCCATTAACTACTATATTACTAGTATAATCGAGCGCGCCCTTTACACCGCTCTTTTGAGCAAATGTTGGAACGGAAAACAAAACAAAGAATGACCATATTAAAATCACTCTTAAGTAAGTTGTTGTACGATTATTCACGATACTACTCCTCTAGATAATTAAATAAGTGAATAGTAAAGGGCAATCTTAATGCCACAGAAATGATTTGTTTTTAGTCTAAAATCGCGGCTTTTTGGTAGTTATGTGATGTACGTCTGTTTCAAAATGATACTTGAAAGATTATTGAGCCAGGCTCAAAGTAGATGTAATCGCCTTATTTTAATAAACTTACTTAGACTAGAGATGTAAGTCAGTTCGGTTTTCAATTAGTAAAAAGCGATGGGTTTATAAAAAAAGTTTTATCTGGCTGGATTGCTCTATTATTATTCTAGGTTTCTCAATTCGGACAGATAAAATGAAAAGAACTGTTTTACAGTAAAAGAAAAAAAATTAGAATTGGCTCTTTGCGGCTGCGGCGAAAAATTTATAATTATAAATTGAGTAATGCTACATTTTCAATATGATAAGTATGCGGGAACATATCAACCGGGCGAAGTTTAACTAATTTATAACCGCCTTCACAAAGTAGTTTGATATCTCTTGCTTGTGTTGATGGGTTACAACTTATATAAACAATCTTTTTCGGCATCAACTCCAAAATATCTTTTACTGTCTTGGGGTTCATACCGCTGCGCGGTGGATCTGCAATTATCACATCCGGTCTTTGACATCTATTCTCTTGAATGACCGGGATAAACGATTTATTCAGATCAACTAGCATCGGTTCAAAATTAGTTACATTGTTCAAACCAATATTTACTTTAGCATCTTCTATTGCCGGTGCAACGCTTTCAAATCCGTAAATCTGTTTTACGTTTCCGGAAATAAAAATTGGAATTGTCCCGGCACCGGAATACAAATCATAAACAATTTCATTTCCCTTAAATTCAGCAAATTCAAATGCGGTTGAATATAATTTTTCTGCTTGAGATGTATTTGTCTGAAAGAACGAGTTGGCGCTTACTCTAAATTTCCATTTACCAATTAAATCATATATAAATCCGCTGCCATGAGAGATGATTTCGTAATCGCCGTAAGCAACTTGAGATAGTTTTTTGTTTATGTTATAAACAATGGTTGTAATTTGAGGAAAGTGATTTAGAAGCTCTTCTTTATATTGCATTAACAAGCGTTCATTCTCTTCTGAAACTACTAAATTAACCATTAAATCGTTTTTCAGAAATGACTGCTTTATTACCAAATTTCTTAAAAATCCGGTATGTTTTTGGGCAGAATAAGGTAAAATTTGTTGATTTTTGAAAAACTCGCGTGTGAAATTTAGAATGCCGTTGCTGACTTCTGATTGAAGCCAACAACCGTCAATATCTAGAACTTTATCATAAAGACCCGGTATATGCAATCCCAACGCAAAATCTTTATCCGGAATTTCTTGCATTGAACCGATCTCATTTTCACTCAACCATCGTTTATCGGCGAAAGAATATTCCATTTTATTCCGGTAATAAAATATTTTTTCTGCCGGAATAATTGGCTCAATATTTAAATCATTAAAACCGCCGATCCTTTCAAAAATATCTTTTACCTGTTCTTCTTTGAATTTGCTCTGCAGTTCATAATTCAGATCCTGCGATTTACATCCTCCGCATACACCAAAATATTTACAATTTGCTTTTATGCGAAGAGGAGATTTTACAATAATCTCTTTTACTCTTGCTTCGGCGTAGGAAGATCGGGTTTTTCTTATTTCCGCCATTACTTTATCGCCGGGATAAGAACCGTCAACAAATACAACAAATTTTTTTGCGTTCTCTTCTTTTTGTGTATGAAGTTCTTTGATGATTTTTGCTACGCCTTTTCCTTCAAATGCATAGCCGGTAATTTCCAATTCTAACAAGTCGCCCTTCTTCATTGCACCTCTTTCTGAAGAAGCATCACTACAAAGCCGATAAATTTATCTCCACCCAATTTTAAGTATGCGTTCGATTCATGGCTTAGTTTATTCAGAATTTTTTTATGATAGCTTTTCTCGGAACTTGAGAGATTATCAAGCGATTCATCCATTAACGAAGCACTCCTCGAATAATATTTCTTAAGCGTGTGCGTCAAATTTTGACGGACAAGAAGATTAAATTTTCTTTCTGTGTAATATTTCTCTAAATCATCAACGAACAATGGAAGCAAATCGGAAGAATCAAAAATATCTTGAACGAACTGCGGATAATCTTTCCTAAGCGCAACAACTTCGCCGACACATAAAAATCCGCCCGGCTTTAACAGACGTTTCAGCTCTTTCACTATTTTGTTTCGTTTGGTTAAAGAGATTGAAGCTTGTGCATAAATCAAGTCAAATGATGTGTCTTCGAAATCGGTTACTTCAAAATCCATCAATCGGACATTCACTTTTGGTGAGGATTCTAAAATCAGTTTGGAGTTCATCAGCGAATCGTAATCTTCAACAATTAACTCAACGTTTGTGCCGAAATGGTTTGATAGCTCTATTGCCATCTCTTCGCTATTTGATCCGACTACAAGAATACTCTGAGCAAAATTTTTAAAGTTGCTGATTAAAAATTCAATTTGCCTGTCTAAACCGGGTAATAAACAATTATCTATTTTCATAGTGGAAAGATAAGAAAAGCGCGGATGAATATGCTCTCAATGTAGTTCTTACTTAAGTAAAATCATTTTCTTCGTTTGAATAAAGTTGCCGGCTTTTAATTGATAAAAATAAATACCGGAAGGTAATTGAAAATTGAGAATTGTAATTTCCAGGTTCCTGCTCTTTGTCAACAAGTAATGCCACTTCTCTTCCAAGTAAATCGAAGACACTTAACCTTACACGACTCTTAACCGATAACCAATAACCAATAACTGTTTCCGGATTGAAAGGATTAGGGTAGTTCTGATACAAAGCAAAGTTCAACGGAAGATCTTTTATACTAGTTACGTTTGTCGCGGAAGGATCGGGACTACCGGCATCCATCCAAGCAGTATAAATAAGAGATGCAAGCCTGCTCGAAGCTTCTGAAAATAAGCGTATTGTAAAGTTGCCGGTCAATTCCCAAAGTTTTTGGTAATAAACATTGCTACTCGTACTGCCACCAGCAAAGGATTTTGCTGATTTGTCAGCACTTAGTACCGAATCAACATATTTGTAATTTTCATAAATATAAGAGAAGACAAAATCCCGAACATTTGTTAAATACTTTGCAGAATCGGGAGTGTATTGAATCAAATTTTGATAATTACCAATCATAGTTGTTTCATAACGTGAATGAACACCGCTCTGACCTGTAAACTGCCCGTTATAATTCTTTGTAATGTGAAGAGGCATATGTGAGTCGCCGACATAATGCCCTAAATCCGCCGCAGTAAGTTGTGCCTTACTAAAGTTCTTCCTACTAAATTGAGCTTTTAAAGAATCGAATGTGGCTATAATTGCCCAGGGCAGAATGCCGTTATCCACAACAAAAGCGCTGCCGTATTTTGCTGTAAGTGAATTGTAATCCTGAGGTATAGTGTGAGTAGAGTTAAACTCAGGATACTCGTCAATATCAATGAAATGTTTAGGTGATTCGTTTGGATCGCTGTCTTTTCGGTTATCCGCATCAGATGCATGTTGAGCAAGGATAGACGACCAAGAAACGAATTGATTCATCTGCGCGGGAAATGATATAACAGTTTTTGTGTTAATTATTTTGTGTCCAACCGCTCCCCATCCAACAAACAGAAGTGAAACAATAACCAGCAGTAAAGTCGTATATTTATTTTTCACTACAATCCTTATCATTAACAGAAATTGGGGATGTAAATCTAACAAATTAATAATAGGAATGGCGAGACATAAAGAAAGTAAATGCGATTGAAACAAAAACGGCTTTCAAAAGAAAGCCGTTTCTTTATAAACCTCTTGCTTCTCGCTTCTTACCTCTAACCTTTTACATCACTTCATCAGAACAAGCTTTGCGGATTTATGAAATTCTTTCCCGCCGGAAATAGATCTTGCGTTAATTGTGTAGATATAAATACCGCTGGTTAGTTTAGAGTTTAAATAGGAGAATCAGAATTAATTTGTAATTCTTGGACATTTCGAGTTCCTTATATTATTTGTATTTCTTGACATACAACAATATCTTATTTTCGGGTGGACTTCAACGTTAAACAATTAAAAAATGTTAAAAGTCTATCTTTCACAATGAATGAGAATTTTCACTAACGCCGTCCGTTGGTTCATCTGTAATTTCTTTTTATTATTCTTGTGAAGAAGATAAACTTCATTATTAATTCTTACGGCTAGAGAAAAAATGAAAAGAAGAGCTTTGTTTTTAATTATAGTTTTTCTTTTTTCTGCATGTAAAGAAAAACTACCAGTTGTTGATGACTTCGGCAACGCACACTATAATCTTGTAAATCAAAACAATCAGCCGGTTCTTTTTCCCGATATTATTAAAGGCAAGATCGTTGTAATGAATTACATTTTTACCAACTGCCCGGATATATGTCCTCTAAGCACAAACAATATGAGGTTAATTCAGCAGCGGTTGAAAAAAGAAAAGATAGAAAATGTTCAATTTGTCTCCCTCAGCTTCGATCCGGAATTCGACACGCCGGCAGTCCTCTCAAAGTTTGCGGAGATTCACAGTCTTGATTTGAGCAACTGGATGTTTCTTACCGGAGACAAATCCGTTACCGGGGCAATAATAAAGAAAGTTGGTGTGCTCGCCGTTCCAAATGATTCAACTACTTTTAAAGACGGAAGAAAAATTTATTATTACGTTCACACAGACAGAATTCAGCTGAGCGATCCGGAAGGAAAGATCAGAAAAAATTATAAAGGCAGTACAATTAATGTTGATGAAATTGTCGGTGATATAAAAAGTCTGCTGTAATTTGCAACAGATATAATGTAGCTGTTGTTGTACAAAACAAAAATTATGTCATTCCCGAATGTCGTTATCGGGAATCTATTTGCAGAATTTAAAACAAAGTTGTGGATTCCCGCTTTCGCGGGAATGACACAACTCTGACTTTATACACAAAAATTCAACTTGGATCAACTTCAGTAAAGTAACTAATGAAGGAGAGTGATGAAAAAAGTATTTTTATTTTTTGCTGCGGTTGCTTTCTCTACTCTAAATTTATTTTCACAGCCAACTACCAATCACCAATCATCAATCATCATTAAAAATGTTTGGGTTCGTCCCGGCGCAAAGAACGCTAACTCTGCGCTCTATTTTGTAGTTCAAAATAACGGCAGCAAAGCAGATACAATTCTCGGCGCAAAATCGAAGTATGCGGAAATTGTTGAAGTGCATGAGAGCTTTAAAAGAGATAATGACAGAATAGGAATGCGGCAGGTTAAATATGTAGCTCTTCCCGCAAATTCAACTGTGGAATTTAAGCCGGGCGGATTTCACGTAATGCTTATCAACTTATTCAAGGATGTTAAAGCGGGAACCTCGTTGGATGCAACCATAAACTTTAAATTTTCCGGCAAGATAAAAGTTAAAGCCGTTGTACGAGACATGCCGGAAATGTAAGTTTTATTTTCCTTCAGATTTTAACTCCAACGTCTCCTATCTATATTATATAGATTGCTTCTTCCGCCTTTGGCGTGATTGCAAGGACAAAACATTGTCCTCGCGAACGACTTGCGTGCCGATAGACAAATTTAGAATCGCAAAAGACACTAAAAATTTTTCTGATGTTTCAAATGAGTCTTTACCTCTCTATCTTTTCGGAAACATCAGCTTCTCATCTTTCTCTTTAGCTTTATTCCACCAGTCGGAAGGAATTATTTTCCAGTTGCCTAAAATTTTTGGCTCAACTGTTTTCTTTTTCTCAATCCATTTCATCACGTAGAAGCGCAAATCTTTTTCTGTTGATGTTAAAATTCTTTTCGCAAGTTCGTCCTTGGGAATTTTAGCTCCCTCAACAAGATGTCCGCCTCCTCCGTTTCCACGGTATGAATTAACTGCCACTTTATATTTTTTGTTTAGATCGAATTGTGTTCCATTGCTCATTGAAGAGATGTTGATTTTTTCTCCCGCCGGTTTTGAAAGATCAACGGTATAATTTACTCCGGCGGCGCAGTCAAAATTGTAATACGGAACTTTAAGAAGCGGGGTTTTATTCCGTTCATTCAATTTCACGTTTCCGTTTTCATCCAGCTGAAAATTTATAAGATGATCATTTTCATCTTTCATTTGATTGAACCAAAGCTTGTATGAATACTCTAAATAATTTTTGATCTCGGCGCCGCTCATAGTAATTGTGTATAACAGATTTTCGTATCTATATAGATTGAACATGTTGCCTACCGTTATTTCTCCCTTATTAATTTTCGCATCGAATGAGAGAGGCGCAGTAAATGAAACATCTGCTTTGGTAAGGTCTAACTGAACTGTCTGAATCAAATCTGTAAACGAAGATGGACCAAAAAGAGATTCGGAAGAAGAGATGCTTTCCGTAAAATTCCCGATCGGCTGTTTTACATATTTGCTCACTTCATCAAAAGCGTAATTAAATTTTGTCATAAACTCTTTATCGGGTTGGAAATTTTTTGTTTCAACAATTTCTCCGCTTATCTCTTTTTCCCAAATTTTCTTTTCGGAATTAAACGTTAATACGCAATTTGCAACTGCCATATCTCTAGCTGCGTTTATTCCCCCGAGGATTAATATTTTTTTCCCATCAGAGTTTGTAACACTATAATTCCATCCGTGATGATCGTGCCCAACGAAGACAATATCAAACCCGGGAACGCGTTCGGCAACAAGTTGCGATGCGTTTTCATTTCTGGGAATATCGGCATTTTGCCCTCCGTATGTCGCCTCAACTCCGGAATGAAAAAGTCCAATCATTAAATCCGGTTTCTCTTTTTCTTTTATTATCTTGATCCATTTCTTTGCGGTCTCTATCATATCAAGAAATTCCATTCCTTCCCAAATTTTTGGAGGAAGCCAATTTGGAATTGCCGGCGTAATCAGTCCGAGAACCGCAATTTTAATCCCTTCTCTCTTTATAATAGTATACGGTTTGAAATATTGCTTACCGGTTTTTTTATAAACTGCGTTTGCGGCAAGCCACGGGAATTTAAATTGTTTATTAACGCGGTCATAAACCGGGTGACCGGTTTCAATATCATGATTTCCAACAGCCGCAGCATCGTAATGCATATAATTCATAATTTCTGCCCAAACATGCGGTACCTTTGTTTTCTCGAAGTTGTAATAATAAACCAACGGAGTGCCTTGAAGCAGATCGCCTCCGCTCAAAAGTATAACTTGCTCATCTTTCTTTGTCCGTTCTTGTTTAACGTAGGTTGTTACTTGTGCAAGTGAACTGTTAGATGGTTTTTGATCTGTGAAATCATACGGAAACGCAGCGCCATGTTCATCGGTTGTTTCAATTATTTTGATCTTGACTGTCTGCGCGCCGGTTTCTAAAATAAAAATGAAATTGATTATCAGCAGAAAAGAGAACGCTTTAAAAAATCTGTTTCTCATGATAGAATATTCCTTAAAAATTTCGAGAGGTAAAATACATTTTAATTTGGATGGTTGGCAATCTACCCTTGTCCAGGATTGGAATCTTTTGAATCTTGTTCCACGTTACTCTCTCTTAATCTTCCGTTTTTCTTAAGAAGATCTTTCAGAAGAAACTCAATTTGAGAATTGATACTTCTGAACTCATCGGCAGCCCATTTTTCCAGCGCCGAGTAAGTCTTATCGTCTATTCGTAATAAAAATTTTTTCTTTTCAGCCATTTTGTTTTATTTCTACGTGGCAGAATGAGCCGCGTGTTGTTTTTGTTCCAGCATAATTATATACGCAAGTAATATTACCCACGGATATTTATCAATCAATTCCGATTTTTTTTCAATAGTAACTTCCGCTCTTTCTTTCCACGACATTTTGGATTTTAAGCGCACAAGGCATTCTTCGTGAACATTTTTTATTTCGGTGAATTTTTTGAAAAGATGAGGTTCAATTTTCAGAGTTTCCCCCATTGGAAGCAAAAGAGTTCCCCTGCTTTTAAAACGCTCTCTTTTAAAACTTGCTATAGGTAGTTCATACCCGGCTTCACGTATTTCAAAAGTGTTCCTCCAAATACTGGGTTTATATATTTCCCAGTTTTTGTTTTGGATAGATGATTCCCACCGCATACCGAAAAATCCTTTCGTTTGCATTGCGGCTATAAGTTCATCATTACACTTAAGTTCATGCAGTCCTTTAAAAATATTTGGCTGGACGAGCAATAATTTTTCACCTATATATTCCGATATCTGTTTCATAGTTCTTTATCTAATAATATATTAGAGAATGCAGAGCGTGAAATATAATTCTACGCTCTGCGTTTTAAATTAATTTTAATAGAGCGAGCCGGCATTAATAACCGGCTGTGCTTGAACTTCCGATACCAGCGCGACCAATAAGTTGTTAACCATTGTTGCTTTTTTTTCGTTATCAAGAGCAACAATATTGTGTTCGCTTAATGCTTTCAGCGCCATATCAACCATTCCTACAGCGCCTTCAACAATTTTTGTTCTTGCGGCAACAACAGCTTGAGCCTGCTGTCTTCTTAACATTGCTTGCGCTATTTCCGGTGCGTATGATAAATGACTTATTCTCGATTCCAAAATTTCTACGCCTGCAACTTCTAATCTTGTTTGAACTTGCTTTTTCATCGCCTCAGAAATTTCCTGCTGGTTTCCTACCAAAGAGAATTTATCATGTTCGGATGAATCGTAAGCATATTCGGTTGCTAATCCGCGTATTGCTGTTTCGCTTTGAATGGCGACAAATCCTTCATAATTCTGTACATCAAATAATGCTCGCGCCGGATCTATAACCCGCCACACAACTACGGCTGCTATTTGAATTGGATTGCCGTGAAGATCGTTAACCTTAATTGTCTCGCTCTGAAAATTTCTGATTCTAAGAGAAACTAATTTTTTTGTTGTAAAAGGATTTACCCACCAGAAACCAGATGTGCGAACCGTTCCCAAGTATTTACCAAAAAGAACAAGCACTCGCGAATCATTCGGCTGAACAACCATGAACCCACCGAATGAAAGTAAAATTAAAAAAGTAAGTGGAATAAAAAACCAAAGTACTGTTGTATCTTCGGTTAATATTCCGTTTCTGAGAAGAAAAAAATCACCCACAACACAGATGAGAAGAATAATAAGGGCAACAAATCCATTCATTTTGTTTGCTGATTTTTCGGTTATTGCTTCCATTTTCCAACTCCTTGTTTTGACTATCAGAATGATATCATATTAGTATCAAAAAATCAAGCGGGATTTTAAAATTTTTTTCTGGAGTTAGCAAAATTCTGCCGCTGAAGAGTATCTAGAAAATCTTTTAAAATAAAAAACCCCGGTTTGTGCCGGGGTCTTATACTAAGAGTTATTAATTCTTAGCGGATAACTTTAACTTCTGCTGCTTGAAGTCCTTTTGGACCTTGAGTAACTGAAAATTCAACTTTATCGTTTTCGTTAAGTGTTTTATAACCATCGCCAACAATAGACTGAAAATGTACGAATACATCTTCTCCGCCTTCTTGTGAAATAAAACCAAAACCCTTTGTGCTGTTAAACCATTTAACAGATCCTTGTTTGCGCTCTGCCATAACAGAACTCCTTAAATAATTTGTAAATAAATAATTGATTGTTTACGACAGGGCTTTAAGATCTGTGGAGGGTTCGAATTTACTTCTACGTCTACATCTACATCTAAAGTTACTGCCATTACGGATGTAAACATAAGCTATCTATTATTACAAACCAAATATAGATTTAAGATTTTATGCTATGTTAAGATAGGGCGGTCTTTATTAGTTTGAAGGTATAATCTCTGATTGTACCAACTTTGTTTCATAAAAAAATATTCTGAGCTAAAATTCCGCATGAATCTTTCGATAATATGTTCGAGAACTATTCGTAGGTCTCTTAATAAATTTTTATAAACATCCGGGGAGGAGAAAATGGAAGTAACAACATTGGGCCTGATCTTTAGAGATCCGCCTGTAACAAAGGACGATTTAAAGAGAGCACAACAAACAGTTGAACCAGTAAACTTTCCTTCTTATGAAGCTGTGATCTCCGATAAAGCAAAAGCATTGGCTGTTAAGATGGCAGATATGGCAGTAGATAAGGCGTCTAAAGAACATACTACTTCGAAATGATGATACTAAAAGTATCTATGCTCATATCACAAAAGCCCTCTTTAGTCAAAGACTAGGAACCGATCCACAATTGGTATCCCGCCAAGAGTTGCATCCATTTTAAAGCCGCTTTTTAAACCATCTCTAATTTTTAGTCTGTTAGATTTTTTGTTTAACCATGATTAATCTTTCCTTAATCACAAAAAGAATTTTGAAAAAATTTAGACACGTAAAAACCTCATTTATTTTTTTCTGAGTTGAAAATTTTATTGTTGGGAAGTGGCAGGCGTTATCTATTTTTGTGTTGATGCAATGTTTAATTCATATCTGGAAAAGACAAAATGAAACAGCTTATTCAAATCGCCGGGGTGATTGATAAAGATGAAGCAAAAATGTTAATGCAACTTGGCGTTGATTATCTCGGGTTCCCTTTGCGCCTGCCTGTTAATAAAGAAGACTTGACCGAAGAAGATGCGGTTAAGGTGATTAAAACAATTACTCCGCCGCATAGTGCTGTGCTGATAACTTATTTAGACAAAGCCAATGAGATAATAAATTTTTGTGATCTGCTGAACGTTAAGATCGTTCAACTGCATGGCAACATCCCTCAAGAGGAATTAGAAAGAACAAAATCATTGCGCCCCGATCTAGAAATAATTAAAAGTCTTGTTGTTGCGGAAAATAATTATAATGAATTAGAAAAAATTATAGATACTCTTTCTCCATGGATAGACGCTTATATCACAGATACATTCGATCCGGCAACAGGCGCATCGGGAGCTACGGGCAAGACTTATGATTGGAGTATTAGCAAAAAAATTGTTGAGGTGTCCCCCAAGCCGGTTATTATCGCCGGAGGACTTAATCCAGAGAACGTAAAAAAAGCAATCTTGGAAATTCATCCCGCTGGAGTTGATGTTCACACGGGCGTAGAATCTAAAGACGGAAGAAAGAATTACGAACTAGTTAAAAAGTTTGTTGAAGAATCGAAAGAAGGTTTCGCACTTATAAAATAAGGTTGCAGTTACATTGCATCTTCTTCAACGGTTTTTGCTTTGGTTCGTTTATAAATTTTTTCCGATTCTTTTACTTTTGTCCGTTGCTTTGGCAAGGGAATGCGGATTTTCTTCTTCTTCACTTTAATTTTGGACTTCATTATGCACTGTCACTTTAAAAGTTGAAATTTGCTGTGATACAGTTTTACCGGTGCAATTTGTTCAACTTGTTTTTTAATATCAAGAATAAAAATTTACGGCAACACTTCTATTATTCCCCGCGTCTAACCAATAGTGTTTTTACGCTTCATCTATTAATAGAAATATTTAATTTGTATTCAATTATTATTCACAAAAGGAGAAAGTATGAAGAGAGTTATTGCACTGCTCTTTGTTCTGTGTACGGTTGTGTCGGCACAGAATCAAATTAAAGTACCTTACACACGCTATGTGCTTCCAAACGGCTTGAATGTAATTCTGCACGAAGATCATTCAACGCCTACAGTAACTGTTAATACTTGGTTTCATGTTGGCTCAGGATATGAGAAACCGGGTCGCACAGGATTTGCCCATCTTTTTGAACATTTGATGTTCATGGGTTCGGGTCATGTTGCCGAAGGAGAGTTTGATAAACTTCTTGAATCTGCCGGAGGAAATAATAACGGCTCAACCACCGAAGACAGAACAAATTATTACGAAGACCTTCCTTCTAACGCGCTTGAACTTGCATTATATCTTGATTCCGATAGAATGGGTTTTCTTGTTGACGCAATGACGCCTCAAAGTGTTGACGCACAAAGATCAGTAGTAAAAAACGAAAGACGTCAGAGTTATGAAAACCGTCCGTACGGATTATCAGAAGAAACTATTTTGAAAAATCTTTATCCGCCAACTCACCCTTACAGCTGGCCAGTCATCGGTTCAATGACAGATCTTAGCGCGGCTACTTATGATGATGTTGTTGAATTCTTCAAAACTTATTATGTGCCGAACAATGCATCACTTGTAATTGCGGGAGATATTAATCCTAAAGAAACATTGAAACTCGTTGAAAAATGGTTCGGAGGAATTCCAGCCGGAAAACCTGTTGCACCACAAAATCCTGCTGCAGTAAAATTAAATGAAGAAAAAATTGTAGTTCTTGAAGACCGGGTTCAGCTTCCGCGTTTGTATATGACTTGGATTACGCCTCAGAAATTTGCGCCCGGTGATGCGCAACTTGATGTGCTTGCAAGTATTTTAACTGGCGGAAAAAATTCCCGCCTTTACCAAAAACTAGTTTATGAATTACAGATCGCTCAAGATGTAAGATCGTATCAAAATTCAAGCAAACTTTCGTCGCAATTTCAGTTGGTTGCAACTGCACGTGCGGGACATTCTCTCCAAGAATTGGAAAATGTAATTCAGCAGGAAATAGATAAAGTGAAAAATGAAGCGCCTAAAGAGAGAGAATTACAACGCGCTGTAAATCAATTTGAAGCTTCTTTTCTTGATGGACTGGAAAGTCCGGGCGGTTTTAACGGAAAAGCTGATTTACTCAATTCATACTTTTATTACGCCAGCGATCCAGATTATGCAAACGAAGATCTTGCGCGTTACAAAGCTTTAAGCGTTGATGATATTCAAACTGCAGCACAAGTTTATTTGCCCAATAATGGACGGGTAATTCTCAGCATCGTTCCAAAAGGTAAAACCGATTTAGCAGTTCAACCAAAAGCGGAGGGCAAATAATATGAAAAAGTTATTTTTATTCTCGATAAACCTTATAATAATTTCTGCTTTTTGTTTTTCTCTTTATGCGCAAACACCGGATAGAACGAAACCGCCGCAGTTATCCGCGCCTAAAAAATTATCTCTTCCCGTAATTCAGCAATTTACACTTTCGAACGGATTGAAAGTGGTGCTGATGGAAAAACATCAAGTTCCGCTTATTCAATTGAATGTTATAGTTAAAACAGGGAGCGTCAACGATCCGGAAAATAAAACCGGTCTAGCCGGATTAACTTTGAATATGTTAACCGAAGGCGCGGCAGGAAAAACTTCTCTTGAGTTAGCCGATGCAATTGATTTTCTCGGTGCAAGAATTTCTGCTAACGCTTTTGTTCATTCGTCAACAATTTCCCTTCACACGCCTCTTTCAAAATTTGACGACGCATTAAAAATTATGAGCGACATTGCTTTGCGTCCGGATTTTCCTCAGAAAGAATTAGATAGAAAGAAAAAAGACCGTCTGACATCATTGATGCAAGCGCACGACCAACCGACTGCAATAGCAAGTATTGCCTTCAATCAAATTCTTTTTGGCAAAGAACATCCTTACGGACGAATGACTACTGAAAAAGAGATCAATAGTTTTTCTACTGATGACATGAAAAACTTCTATAAAAAATATTTCGTTGCAAACAATGCAGTTGTAATTGCTGTCGGCGACATAAAAAAAGAAGAACTTAGGAAAAAACTAGAGTCCGCTTTTGGTAAATGGCAAAAAGGAAATGTACAAAAGGTAAAGGTCAAAGAACCGGCTCAAATAGCAAAACGAATTGTTTATCTTATAGATAAACCGGGCGCAGCGCAATCTGTTATTAATATCGGCAGAATAGGTGCAGCGCGCTTAACAAAAGATTACAATTCAATTATTGTAATGAATACGCTTCTAGGCGGTTCATTCACCTCGCGCCTTAATCAAAATTTGCGAGAAAAAAACGGTTATACATACGGCGCGAGTTCAAGATTTTTATTTAGACCGGTCCCCGGCAGTTTTATAGCCGCTTCTTCAGTTCAAACAGAAGTTACAGATAAAGCTTTAACGGAATTTTTTAATGAGCTGAATGGAATACGCGAACCATTGACCGATGCAGATTTAAACCGCGCAAAGAATTTGGTTGCTCTCAGCTATCCTGCAAATTTTCAAACCGTTTCAGAGATAGCAGGACAATTGGAAGAAATGGCTCTGTACAATCTGCCAGAAAATTATTTCGGAGAATTTGTATCGAAGATATTAAGCTTGAACGGCAACGACGTAAACACAGCGGCAAAAAAATATATTGTGCCGGATCAAATGATCGTTGTTGTTGTTGGCGATAAAGCCAAAATAGAAGAAGGAATTAAAAAATTAAATCTTGGCGAGTTGAAAAATCTTACAATTGACGATGTTCTTGGAGAAGTTCCGAAACTTGATAAATAGTATATATTTGGTGAAACCCGCTTTCAACAACGCGGGTTTTTTTTTAATAATCTAAGAGGATTTAAGATGAAAAATTTGTTTTACCGCTCCGTTACGCTGCTGACGATTTTATACTTCGCTCTGAGCAGCGGCATTAATGCTCAGGCAGATCAGAAGCAGGGCGAGAAACAATTCACAAGTTTGTGGGAAGGAAAACTCAAAATTTCTGTTACATCGCTTAGACTTGTTTTAAAAACATTTAAGAATGACGATGGAACACTCGGCGCATATTTAGATAGTCCCGATCA
>JAKAMS010000369.1 GCA_021812745.1 Bacteroidota bacterium
ATGCTGGAACATGGGAGCAATAGAATAATCAGAACTATTGATGAAATAATGGAGATGTCTAAAGTTAGATCGGGTAATTATGAGATTCATATTGAAAAGATAAAATTAGAAGAAGATATATTAAGTCAAGTTGTTAACAATTACAGATTGAATGCAGAAGGAAAAGGACTTCTCTTTTTTTTTGAGAGAACAACTGATATGAATGAAATCCAATGCGACAAATTTATGATCTTTCAAATAATGCAGGAAATTATTGATAACGCCATAAAGTTCACAAGACATGGAAGTGTATACGTAAAACAATTTAGAAATGCCGACGGAAAATTATGCGTCAGTATCAGCGATACAGGGATAGGAATTTCTCCTGATTACCTTGAACATATTTTTGAACCATTCTCGCAAGAAGATACCGGCTACTCTAGAAAGTTCGAAGGGAATGGTTTAGCTCTGGCTCTGGTTAAAAAGTATGCTGAATTAAATAATTTTTCTATCTCTGTAAAGAGTGAAAAAAATGTGGGTTCTGAGTTTTTACTTGTTTTTCTTTGACCGCAATTAAATACAAATTTTTTTCTGTTCTCAATTCTTAATATATTTGCGCCCGAAATACAAGGAGAGGTGCAGGAGTGGTTTATCTGGCTACCCTGGAAAGGTAGTGTACCTGCAAGGGTACCGAGGGTTCGAATCCCTCTCTCTCCTCAACAAAAAGAATGTTGCAGCTATGCGTAAAATATTATTAAGCTTTTTATTGTTCATAACTGCAAGTGCGTTGTATCCACAATCTCATTCCGAAAATTGGGTTCCTATCATAATCGAAAAAGAACAATCTCTTTTTATCAATGTTACCGGATTATCAACCTTTACAGGGAACGAATTTTATGTTTGGGCTCTGCAAGAAATGAATTCGCCAATGACAATGGAAGAAGTGGATGGTGATATTTACAAAGTGAAAACTTACTACCATATTAATAGAGAGATGAAGCGCTACAGCATTTTACAGATAATATATTATGATAGAGAAAACAACGTCTTAAAACAGTATAGCTATGAGCATAATGTTAATAAGCCTGAATTTATATTCAACTACCCTATAACCGGCAATTCAGATGCTGCTAAAATATTGTTGAAAAGTTCCGAATATTTAAGTCCAGCCACAGACATAAAATAAATCTAATAATCAATATCCTCTTTTAGAATTCCCACACCGCCTATTAAATTCATCTGCTGTAAAATATTATCACGTCTATTTATCAAGTATGAAGATGGTCTTCTCGGGTCGCGTTTCTCCGGATTTGGCAAAATGGCTATTATAGTTGCAGCTTCCACAGGGTTTAACTTAATAGACGGTTTAGCATAATATGCACTTGATGCCGCTTCGATTCCATAAATTCCATTTCCCATCTCAGCAACATTCAAGTAGACTTCAATAATTCTTTCTTTGCTCCATAGCAACTCAAGCATAAGTGTATAATAGGCTTCTATTCCCTTACGCAAAATATTTTTGCCGGGGAATAAGAACAAATTTTTAGCAACTTGCATCGAAACAGTGCTTGCACCTCGTACTCTTTTCTTTTTCAAATTTTTCTTCATCTCATTTTCTTTCATCGCTTTTTCAATCTGTTCAAAATCAAATCCAAAATGCTCAAAGAATTTTTGATCCTCTGATGCGATTACTGCAAGAGCGGCATATTTAGAAACATTTTGGATTTTTACGGATTTCTGGTTTACATCAGAGAGCGAAAATAAACCTAAAAACGAATCGGCTTTGGAATTAATGAAAGCAGTAACAGGTGGATCAATTATTCTGAAAAATAATATAACAAAAACAGAAAACGCCGTATAAATGAGGAATAATGAAAATAAAAATTTGATTGTCCGCCATATAAACTTCATTGTGCCTCATTTATTAATTCGGGGCTAATATTTTGATGAATATAAAGTTACTCACTTCAAACTCAACTATCAAAGAGAACTAATTATTATCATTTGTTGTTGTTTAGATAGTCATTTGAATAATTAACCGCAAATGAATAAGTTATTTTTAGACAAAATCCATCAATCATTAAACATCTCAGAGGTAAATATGATATCCGACAAAATGCAAAAAGCACTGAACGATCAAATCAACGCAGAAATTTTTTCTTCTTACTTGTACCTTTCTATGGCGGCATATTTAGAAAGTGAGAACTGGAACGGTCTTGCCGCATGGATGAAAATTCAATCCGGTGAAGAATACGGGCATGCAATGAAATTCTACAAATATGTTAATGATGTAGAAGGAAAAGTTACACTTGCTGCTATCGAAAAGCCAAAATCATTGTGGAAGTCCCCTCTTCAGGCATTCGAAGAAGCTCACAAACATGAACTTTATATTTCTGACCGGATCAACAAACTTGTGGCTCTTGCAATACAGGAGAATGATTATGCAACCAATATTTTCTTGAATTACTTTGTAACCGAACAAGTTGAGGAAGTCTCTACAGTAGCTCATATTGTCCATAAATTCAACCTTTTGGGGGATAATAAGACTTCCCTCTTTTTATTGGACCGGGAACTTGGAATGCGGGCTAAATAACATTACGCAAGCTGAAAAGGCGGCTCAAAATGCCGCCTTTTTATTTTTTACAAAATATTTTTTCGGTAATATATTTTTTACTATTTTTCGCAACCAAAAATTGAAACAAAGAGGTTTTTAAATGGCTAGAAAATGTCAGCTATCTGGCGTTGGTCCGGTGAGTGGTAGTAGCATTTCACATGCGCACAATAAAAGCAAAAGAAGATTTTTACCAAATCTTCAAAAGAAAAGAATTTGGGTTAAAGAATTGAATAAATTCGTTACCGTAAGAGTTACTGCTGCCGCTTTGAGAACTGTTTCTAAAAACGGAACCGCTGATCTTGCGAAACTTGTTATTGAGAAAAAAGTTAAAGCGAGATAAAAAATTACATTTGCGAAAGCCCTCGGCTGTGCCGGGGGTTTTTTGTTTTAAACTGTGTTTGATTTTAATAAGTGTCGGCTATAACTTTGCCCGCAAATAAAATTACGAGGCATATCTTGACCTTTATAAAAATCACGCTAAGAAAAATTTTCCCCATTTTACTCATTTCTCTTACATTAAATACAACAATAAACTCTCAACAACTTTCCACTAATAAATTAAAAAGCTATAATGAACTCGCACGTACAATCGTTCGGAAAGCTTTGATTGAAAGAAAAGGTTATGATTGGCTCAAGGAACTTTGCGAGATTGGTCCTCGACTAAGCGGTTCTGAAAGATCCTTAAAGGCAATACACTGGGCTGAGGAAAAAATGAAGTCGCTCGGTTTCGATTCAGTCTGGTTACAGCCTGTAATGGTTCCAAAGTGGGAACGCGGTAA
>JAKAMS010000370.1 GCA_021812745.1 Bacteroidota bacterium
TGTTTAATGAGGAATCGTTAAAACGCTTAAGGAAAGATTATCCGGATCTTTGGAAAGAAGTACTTTCATTTCGAAAAGAAAAAGTTGTACCTCTAATGAACTTATTATTGAACCATTCAAAGAAACACGGTCTTATACAAGATTATTCCAACGGACTAATAATAGAACTCTTTAGTTCCTCCCTCACAATTTCAACAGAGAAAAACTTTCTAGCACAAAACAAAATGGATTTCCAAACGGCATTTCGGACCATCTTTGATATCGTGCTTAATGGGATAATTACAAGAAAAGGAAGAAAACTATTAGCAATAAATCAAAGGATAAAAAATGAACGCAACTAAAATAATTCTGCCAATTGTTCTGGTTCTCTCAGTTTACGGATGCAGCGGAGAAAACAGCAACAGTAAAATTGAAGCCACAGGCACAATTGAATCTACAAATGTTACCATCAGTTCAAAAAATGCGGGAGAGATAAAATCTATTGCCGCCTATGAGGGTCATAAGGTAAGCAGAGGTGATACAATACTTATAATTGATCACGAGGTGTTGGGACTTCAACTTGAGCAGGCCCTCGCCACCGAACAGATCACTGAAGCTCAATTAAAATTGATGATGAAAGGCGCCCGAACTGAAGACATTAAACAAGCCGAAGAAATGATGAAACAAAACGAGACCAATTTTAAGCTTGCAAAAAATGACTTCGATAGATATACAAAATTGTGGGAGACTAAATCAATTACGCAAAAACAATATGAAGATATGACGGCTCGTTACCAGATATCGCTGGCTCAATTTTCGGCATCAAAAGAAAATTATGAGAAAGTAAAAAAAATATTCAGACCGGAAGAAATTCAGCAAGCTAAAGCCAATTTGGATAAAGCAAGAGCATCTGTTAATCTTCTAAGAAAAAACATCAAAGACAGTTATGTTACATCTCCGATGAATGGTTTAGTTGTAAAGAAATTTATTGAAGTTGGAGAGACAGTTTCCCCGATGTCTTCACTTGTAAAGATTTCAAACCTATCTGTTGTAAATCTAATTATTTATATCTCCGAAGAGGAATTAGGCAAAGTAAAACTTGGTCAATACGCAGAAATTACAATAGATGCATTCCCTAACAAAAAATATTCAGGTAAGGTGACCTTTATTTCTCCCGAAGCAGAATTTACTCCCAAAAACATTCAAACGAAAGACGAGCGCACCAAGCTAGTTTTCGCGGTCAAAATAGAAATACCAAATAAAGATTTTGAACTTAAGCCCGGAATGCCGGCAGATGCTCAAATTAAATTATAATGATGCGGAGATAACAATGGAAGCAATCATAAGAATAGACAACCTAAAGAAAAACTACGGTTCGGTATCTGCAGTTAATGGGGTAAGCTATGATGTTAATCGCGGTGAAATGTTTGGATTAGTAGGACCGGACGGCGCTGGTAAAACAACAACAATACGAATGTTAGTTGGATTACTGGTACCGGATAGTGGAACAGCTGTGCTCTTGGGGTATGATTTACAAAAGCAGAAAAAACTAATAAAGGATGAAATCGGCTATCTTTCCCAAAAGTTCTCGCTTTACGGTGACCTCACAGTTGACGAGAACATCGAGTTCTTTGCTGATATTCATGGAGTAAAGCATTTTGAAGAGAGAAGGAACGAACTGCTTGAGTTTACTCGACTAACGCCATTTAGAGACCGGCACGCTGATAAGCTTTCTGGCGGAATGAAACAAAAACTCGCCTTGGCTTGCACTTTAATTCACAAACCCAAAATAATTTTTCTAGATGAGCCAACAACCGGAGTGGATCCGGTATCAAGAAGGGATTTCTGGAAAATTCTTTCCAATTTGTTGAAAGAAGGAATCACAATCTTCATGTCGACCCCTTATCTCGATGAAGCTGAAAGATGTAACAGGGTTGCCCTAATGGACAAAGGGAAAATAATAAGCTGTGATACACCAAAGAATGTGAAGTCCTCGATGAAAATGCTAATACTAGAGATTGTTTGCACTCCTGTGAGAACTGCATATACAGCTATTAAGTCAGCTACTAATTTTGAAGTTCAAATGTATGGCGACAGACTTAACATTGCAGTGTCTGAATATGAAAACGATTATGCTATTATTAAAGAAATATTTACGGGAAACTCAATTTTGGAAATAGACAAGCGAATTATTACGCCTTCATTGGAAAATGTTTTTATCCATTATATGAGCAAGTAAAGTTTGAAGAAAATTGAAAAGGAAATAAAAATGAAAAAATTATTGATCATTATTTTTATCGCCGGCTCGTTATTCGGTCAAGAAAGAATACTAACTCTAAAAGAAAGTTTGGAAATTGGATTGCAGAACAGCAAGGATCTAAAAATTTCCAGAGCCAAATTAAGCTACGCAGATTCTAAATTGACAGAAATTAGCAGTCAATTTCTGCCGCAGTTCAAGCTGTTTGCAAATTACACGCGACTGAGCGATAATATTCCGCCATTCGAAGTAACCGTGCCCATCTCGCCTAAACCAATCCGGATTTCTGACCCAATATTGAACAACTACACCTTCAAATTCGGATTCACCCAGCCGCTGTTTACAGGATTCAAATTATTATCGTTGAGAACCTCGGCGAAATTAAATCTGGATGCTTCAGAACAGGACTTCTCAAAAGAAGGGAATGAAGTTGCATTTAATATTTATAACGCGTATTGGAATTATTACAAAGCCGATGAGATTAAAAAAGTTATTGAGCAGACACTTCAACAGATGGAAAACCATTTAAAAGACACAAAAAGTTTTTTCGAAAATGGACTGATCTCGAAGAATGATATGTTGAAATTAGAAGTGCAATATTCAAATACAAGACTAACACTTATCGAAGCCGAGAATAATTTAGAGCTTACAAGAATCGCTTTTAATAAAGCTATCGGTATTGATCTAACTTCACAGACTAAAATTGCAGTGGGCGAACAAACATTAGGTTATGAAAAGTATCAACTTGCCGATATAATAGATGAAGCACTCAAGAATCGAAAAGAATTGAAATCATTGACGTATCGTTATGAAGCAAGCAAGGAAGGAGTGAGCGCAGCAAAATCTAATTGGTTTCCTTCACTCTATTTAACAGGTAATTATTATTATAGTAATCCCAACGCAAGATTCCAACCGGCAAAGGATGAGTTTAACTCTAACTGGGATTTAGGCGTTACATTAAGCTGGGATGTTTGGAACTGGGGTTTTACCTCTTCACAAGTTTCACAAGCCGAACAAACAAAAATACAACTTGAAACTAATCTTGATCAGCTTAAAGAAAATATCCAAATGGAAGTTAACTCGAATTACCTAAACTTAATTAAGACCGAGGAGAAAG
>JAKAMS010000371.1 GCA_021812745.1 Bacteroidota bacterium
TTAAAAGAAAGATATCTTAAATAAAAATGTCTTTGCTGGTTTTAGCATACCCTCAGCTTGAGAAAAAGGATTACGCTTGGATTCAATCCTTCAGATCAGAGCATGACGAGAGATATTACAATTTAGTGGAACCTCATTTCACCATTGTGTTTCCTACTTTAGATATTTCCGAGAAACAATTTATTTTACACGTCGAAAAAACAGCGAAGAAATTCAAAGAATTTTATTTTGTTTTACGCTGCGCACAGATTGTTAAAGATTCATTCAGCGATTACACGGATCTGTTTCTTGTTCCCGAAGAAGGTTATAGAATTTTTGTGAAGCTCCATGATACACTATATACAGAAATTCTTGAAAAAGAATTGCGACTTGATATTGCCTTCATACCTCATCTTGGAATTGCCAACAGTCTTGATGCCGTAAAGTGTAAAAAGTTAGCCGATAATATTAATGCAAAGAATCCGGAAATTTTTGGCGCGATAAATAAACTGGATATAGTTTCCTTTGACAACAAAGGAATTCAAACTCTTAAAAAGATTATTCTTTAAAAAAGAAAACCCCGCACGCGGGGCTTTATCTCTGAGCTTATTCAAAAAGCTATCTTGTTAAAAGATACTCTGCAATCTTACCAAGTTCTTTCACATCTATATTGCCGTAAGAAGGCATAATTACATTTTTATATTTAGACCGATATTCATCAAATCGAACATCGCGGCTGTATGATTGCGGATTGCGCAGGTAATTGATCAATGCGTCTCGTGTCCAGAACTGTTTAAGATTTACAAGCTGTGGGGCCAGCTTGGATCCTTGCAGATTATCACCATGACATGAGGTGCAACCAATTTGATTAATCATAGTTAATCCGTCAACATCGCCAGAGATTTGGGTTGGCTGTTCCCCCATTGTTTGAGGTATTTGCGGTTCTTCTTCTTTACGTGTGAGCCGCCCAAGTAGAAATAATACAAGGAATAAACCAAGAAAAGCGGCAACCCATTTTTGAGCATTAGTCATGTAAAAACCTTTCTTTTAAAATTTTGTGATGTAAAGTTAGCGCCATGATGGTTGAATAACAAATTATAAAGCGGTAAAGCTAATTTCCGAACTCCTTTTCGTAATTCTCTTTATATTTTTTTACAGAACCGAAAATAGCTTGTGCAATTTCCGCTCGACCTTCGGTGCTTTCAAGAAACGCTTCATCTTTGCGGTTTGAAAGAAATCCCGTTTCTATTAAAACTCCCGGCATTGAAGCTCCCACCAACACATAAAATCCGGCTTGCTTTATTCCCAGCGATGGGATTTTAACAACGCGTTTCCATTCTTGGTTTAGAATGTCTGAGAATGATTCCGAGTATCGCATGTACTGTGAATGTGCCATGCTGACAAGAATAAAATTTTCATCCGTAAGTTTTTGATAACGCTTTGGGTTGTCTTCATACTTAATAACACTATTTTCGAACTCCGCTATTGCAATAGCTTTTTGAGTTCTGCCCGGTCGCAAAAGATATACTTCAAATCCTCTATAGCCAATATCTTTCTGCTCTGTAGAATTGCAGTGAATTGAAAGAAAGAGTTTTCCCCCGTTTTCGTTTGCAATTTTCCCTCGTTTATACAATTCAATAAATTCATCGCTGTTTCTTGTATAAATAACGCGAATGCCGGGAAGATTATTAGAAATCAATTTTCCGAGTTTAAGAGCAATGGCTAGGTTTACATCTTTTTCTTTTACACCTGTAACACCAATTGCACCCGGATCTTTGCCTCCATGCCCGGCATCAATAACAACTGCATCAAAAATCCATTTTGATTTTGCAGCATCAAGATTTGGAGACGTGGCGGTAAATAATTTGTTGTGAACCGTAATCAATATATCGTTGCTTTCAGTATCTTGAAAAGCTTCGGTTGTAGAATAACCGTCATCCAAAGCAAACTCAATCTGAATATTTTTTGACGAAACAACAGTACGCTTTACCCGTTTAACAAGTCCGGCTGGTTTTACTTGATTGACAATATCCGGTGCGATAGAAACGCCCGAGAAGAATACATACAAATTTCCGTTTCCGATAGAATAACGTGGTATTGATATTTTTCGGTTCGCTTTTAATCGTATCAGTGTTCCATTGGATTTATCTTCTACAGTAATTGAATAGATATCGTATTTGCCTTCTTCGTTTTTTTCAACCGCAGGCACAGGTTCTGCCGATTTATCTTTTTTCACTATCATTTCTTTTGGAAAGACAAAATTCTCCTCCGTAACCGGTTCTCCGGTAACTTCCAAATTTTTAGCTCTGTCATCAAAAATAATTTTTTTACCATAGGCGAGATTGAAATAGTCGGCACAGAAAATCAGCGGTATGAAAACATCGTCACCAATTAAAAGAGTGGAAATTGGAATCTGGAAAATTTTCTGTGCGCCGTCCGATTTACGGTTTAGAATAACAAATTGATTTCTCGCAGTGAACTTGAGAATATAATCTTTGAATTTGATTTCGATTTTAGCGGCTTCGGAATTGTAAAACTGATTTGCAGAAAGAAGCGCGGCAATTTCTTTGGACGAGACAAAGTCTATTCCATTTCGCACAATATATGAAAGCGTTTCCTCTCTTCCTTCTATTTGAACAGTGATTTTGTAAAGCCGCTGAGCAATTGAAATCGAAAAGAATAGAAGCATGAAGAAAAAGATATATTTGATTTTCATAACCGCTTACCCGATAAACGGAATTATGAAACCGCTTCGTTTTTTGTAGGCAGTATATTCTCCTCCAAAATGTTTCTGAAGAAGTTTATCTTCAAGTACAGCGCGCATAATAAAAAGAGGAATTTCTATTAAGACTACAACGGGAACAACAATATAACTTAGCAAGGCTATCCCCGCACCTAAATCACTTAGAAGTTGACTTAGATATTGAGGATGACGAATGAATTTATAAATCCCTCCGGTAATTAATTTATGATCTTTCATTATCACCACTTCCTGCGCATATGAGTTCTTTAACGATTTATAAGCAAGAACTTGTAGCCAGGAAAAAACCACAAACATTATTAGTCCTATAATCCGGGCTGTGAAAAATTTTGATTCAAATTCTGCCGGAAGCGTTCCCACCTTAAAAACAGAAATAATTGTGAACACTAAAACCAATGCCGCAACATTCGGCGGGAATGACTGCAGGAAAGTAACCGGACGTTCTTTAACTTTGGTTATAGAAGTTTTTAATCCTTTCCGTGCGCCCGAAAAGTTTGCGCTCATTGAAACAAGCAAATTTATGGCAACTAGTATATTAATTGCGTTCTGTGAATCCATATTGCTTAATTTTTCTTAATCTTTGAGATAAATATACAACATTGGAATAAATTTT
>JAKAMS010000023.1 GCA_021812745.1 Bacteroidota bacterium
TTATACGCGATATGTTTAGCGGCGAATCAAAAGGTTTTGCGTTTGTAGAAATGAATGACAAAGCTGCAGGCACAAAAGCAATTGAAGAGCTTAATACTAAAGAAGTTAAAGGCAAAAAAATCGTTGTTAACGAAGCACGCCCTAAAACAGATACCAGACGCGGCGGTGGTGGTGGTGGAAACCGTGGCGGCGGCGGTGGAAATCGTGGTGGCGGTGGCGGTGGAAAACGCTGGTAATATTTTTTTTAATTTCTGATTCTCTTATATTGTAATTGCCTTAGGGCTAATTTTAAAATAATTATAGGGATACTTGTCCCACTACTTGCATCCCGCCTTTTGGCGGGATTTTTTTTAACATGAAAATGAAAACCAATTACAACGAACTCTCGCCGAACTATAATTTACGTTATAAAATTAATCCTATGCTTGGAGTCGGTAAAGCCCTGCTTAACATTGTCTCCAAGACTAAATCGAAAAACATTCTTGAAGTCGGATGCGGAACCGGACATTGGTTAAATGAACTGAATCTTCTTGACCTACATAAATTTGGAGTTGATTATTCTGCCGGAATGTTGAAAGAAGCTAATAAACTCGATAACAAATTAAAATTGATTGTCGCAGACGCCAATACCCTCCCTTTTGTTAATGGCAAATTCGATTTGATCTTTTGCGTAAACGCAATTCATCAATTCGATTATCAAAAAAAATTCATTCTGAATTCCTCACATCTTTTGAAACCGGACGGAATGTTTGCCCTGTTTGGTTTAGATCCGCGAGACAAAAATGATAGGTGGTATATCTATGATTACTTTGAAGGCACATACGAGAAAGATTTGCACAGATACCCCTCATTAGAAGATATTACAGCTTGGATGAATGAAGCAGGCTTTAAACAAATAGAAATTAACGCAGTCGAACGGATTCAAAATGATTTAACGGGCAGAGATTTATTTAATGACTCCTTTCTGCGGAAAGACCAATCATCGCAGCTTGCATGTCTAAGTGAAGAAGAATATTTAATTGGAATTAACAAATTAGAAAATGCAATAAAAGAAGATCCGCAAATAGTTTTTCCGGTAAGATTAATTTTTACTTCCATAATAGGCACAAAAGAATAGCCCAAACAATCCTTCCGAATAACTGATTTTTTAAGTTTTTCTTTATATAAAAAATTTTCTCTTATTAACCATTTGTCTGTTTGCTTCGTCTAAAGATGCGAAAGGAAAAATTAAATGAATATCATGAACGGAATACCGCTTCACGAGAAACTAGGAATAAAAGAAGGATATCAAATTAAACTTATTAACGAGCCGGACAATTTTATAGATTCGTTTAACGGAATTTTTGATAAGATTCATTTTCATAAACGACTTATAGAACCGGTTGATTTGATACATCTTTTCACCCGATCTAAAAAAGAATTGATGGTTGAACTTCCAACGCTGAAAAATTATCTAAAAGAAACCGGCGCATTTTGGGTTTCGTGGCCAAAGAAAAATTCTAATCACATTTCCGACTTGAATAACAATGTGGTACGAGAGATTGGTAGGATGAACGGTCTTGTTGATACAAAAGTTTGTTCAATTGATGAAAATTGGTCCGCTCTAAAATTTATCTGCCAATCAAAAGGAGAAATGAAATGAAAATTATTTTATGGTTAGTATTACTCTTTTTCTGTGCGCCTTTGGCAATATTTGTTTTGGTGCTCTATCCGGTAGTTTGGTTATTTCTTCTTCCATTCAAAATGGTTGGCATTGCAGTGGATGGCGTATTTGATTTATTGGGAGCGATACTTAAACTCCCCGCAAAAATATTACGGGGAATTTAAGAATAAGACTTTTACGATTTCTCTTTCTTAGGCGCCCACTCTTTTAAGAAAGTCATGATTTTTTCCGCGTCATAAGATTTCTCTTTCTCTAGCTCTTCTGTTTTTTTAGAGAATAAAAACTTACCGTCTTTTTCTAAAATAAAGATGTGCGGAAAACCGGGGATCTTAGGATATTGTGAGAGGAATTTTTCATTTTTATTGTCGGGACTCCAATTTACTTTTAGCACAACAAAATTATCGTGCATATAATTTTTTAGTTCGGGGTTTGCTTCAAAAAATCCGTCCAACCGGTGGCACCATATGCACCACTCACCACCTACGTCAAGTAAAATTCTTTTATCCGACTTCTGTGCTTCTTCGACTGCAATTTTTAAATCCTCAAAAGGATTTTTGGATGGATCAAATTTAGGCGCATTATTTTTTTCTTGCATAGTTTGAGCATTTATAATATTCATTAAGAACACAAATACCAGCAGTCCGGGCAAAAGCAGTTTTTTCACTTCAACCTCTATTCTTTTGGAAAAAATTATTAACGTTTTTTGAATACACATTAGTATTAACGTCAAAAATAATACTATTTTGGCTATAAGAAAGAGCAAAAAATAAATGACTTCTGAAAATAAATTACGTTATTTGATTGACCTCGTTGATGACGAGAGCGCAGAAGTCCGCACTGAAATTGTTAAGCAATTGAGCGAATACGGCTTTGCTTTGGAGAAGGATTTGAAAAATCTTTCCGCCGATGTTGTCAACAGTAAGATAAATATCTTAACCCCAATTCTTACTGCCAATAAAATGAAGTGGATGGAAGAACATTGGCATAGCTGGTTTAATAAAAATAATTTTCATGAAAAAATTGAATGCGCACTTGATCTTATTTCCCGGTTTCATTACGGAATATATTTTACACCTGCACTTTCGGAACTGCTGGATCAATTATCTGATGAATTTAGAAATAAAATGCCATACGGAGATGAACTCGATTTAGCTAATTTTTTGTTCCAGGAAAAAGAATTGAGCGGTTCAAAAGAAGATTATTATAATCCTTTTAATTCCAATCCGATTTATACTATCAAAGAGAAAAAAGGGCTTCCAATAACACTTTCACTAATTTATATTCTTACTGGAGACCGGCTCGGATTGGATATTCGCGGCTGTAATTTTCCGGGACATTTTCTAGCCAAGATTACTTTAGATGATGATGAAATTATTTTGATTGATTGCTTCAACAAAGGCAAAATAATTTTTGAAAACGATATAAATGAAGCACTGGATTATCCGGTAGATTCTATTATTGATGTTATCCACAACGATATTACCGCCGAAGCGGTTATTACCCGTGTGATTAATAACTTAATCAACTCCTATTCGTTCATTAACGATACAAAAAGCATAGACTTCTTCACAAACCTTTCAAAGCAAATCCCGAAAAAAATCCACTAGTTGAACCGCCTTTCTTCTAGAGCTAATTTTGTTTAGTTTAATTCCGTATAAACAAAATAGAGTAACTATTATGTCACTTGGAGGATTTCTTTTACTGCTTGTTATAGCTGCAATCTGCGGCGCAATCGGTCAAAGCATTGCCGGTTATTCGCTCGGCGGATGTTTTGTTTCAATTATTATTGGATTTATAGGCGCGTGGCTCGGTCCTTTAATTGCAAGGGAATTGGATCTGCCGATGTTCTACACAATACACGTTCAAGGAAGAGAATTCCCATTTGTATGGTCAATTATCGGCTCGGCAGTTTTCGCGCTCGTTGTTGGAATGCTTACACGCGGAAAGAACAGGCAGTCTTAATTTACTTTTCCAATTATGAATTAACATCTGGTTTTAGTTAAGAAAGAATTGCTGAATGGGTTTAAATAACCCCAAACCGAACCGGCTGATCAAAGAAAAAAGGTTCCATCTTAATTTATCGCTGCTGCAGAACGTACCTATAATTTTATAGCCCTCCATCTTACGGCAGAATATAATTTATTGCACAGATATAGAAATGGTGAATCGAGCTTAACTGCTAATCTGGATGACTATTCCTTCATGGCATGGGCAGTTCTTGAATTATACGAATCAACCTCTAAGTCGAATTATATTGAGGAAGCAATTCACTTAACTGAACTATCCTTAAAACATTTCTGGGATAAAATTCACAGTGGTTTTTTCTTCACACCCGATTATTCAGAGACATTGATCGTTAGAACAAAAGAATATTATGACGGCGCAATTCCTTCTGCAAATTCTGTGTTTGCCAATAATCTATTACGTCTTGCAAGAATTACAGCAGAGTCTAAATATGAAAACTACGCCGATAAAATCTTTAGCTCCGCTTCATCAATGCTCTCCCAAAACCCGCATGCATTCACATAACTTCTCTGCTCATTTGATTTTGCATGCGGTCCAGGTTATGAAGTTGTTATCGCCGGAAATTTCCATGAGGAGAAGGCAAAAAATATATTTAGAAAACTCTCTTTGCCTTTTATACCAAATAAAGTTATAGTTCTAGTTGATGAAGAAGATAAGAATTATCGTCTTTCATTCGATCATTTATACGGATACACTACTATTAGCTCACAACCGACCATATATGTATGTAGAAATTTTTCATGTAATACACCAACAACGGATTTGGAAGAAGCGCTTAAACAACTGTATTAAGGATTTTCCTTTCTTTTCTTAATATTCTTTTTTTCATAATCATAATCTTGATCTGTTTGATGAATTTGAGCAAGTGAGGATCAAGAGCACGATTAAGATCATGAGCAATATCGTGAATATGGACTAATGAATTTTTTCTTTTTTCAATTGCCAATTCTCTATTTTTCAGCAGAAAAACTTTTATAATAATATCCGGAGTAATACAATGCTTCTTCGTCGGTTGGCAATTTACATTTCGTTAATGTTTATCTATTCTTCATCCGCACTCTTTTCCCAGACAAAAGATGATGCAGCTTCTGCAATCACGAAAAATGAATTGATGAAAACGGTGAGGTTTTTGGCGAGCAAAGAACTTGCCGGAAGGCTTCCCGGAAGTATCGGTTATACTAAAGCAGCTAACTTTATCTCAGGCGAATTTAAAAAAATTGACCTGAAATCAGCTAACGGTAAAAATTATTTCCAGAAATTAAAAGTTGAATACAACGAGATTCTAGCACCGGAACATTTCGCAGTTATTAAAAACGGGAACCGGATTAGTTACAAAATTGGCAAAGATTATGTTTACCGTGGATTCACCGGTGCAGGTAAATTTTCCGCACCGGTTGTTTTTTGCGGATACGGATTAGACCAGCCGGATAAAGGTTATGATGATTATTCCGGGGTTGATGTAAAAGGAAAAGTTGTGATGGTTTTTAGATACAATCCTAAATGGAATATTGATGGGAAAGTATTTACTAATGGTAATCCGCGCGAGAAGGCAATTGTTGCAGCTGAGCACGGCGCAATTGGAATTCTTTTCACTTCATTTCCCAATGACACCGAACCTCAAAGTCCTATTGGCAGTGTTATCAATGGCGAAGGTAAACAGATGATTAATTTTCCGGAGATTCATATTGATCTTCCGGTTGCAGATGAACTGATGGGAGGAAGTTCCTTCACATTAAAAGAATTGCAGACCATAATTGATTCAACAAAAATGCCACTTTCAGTTTCTCTTACAAATCAAGTTGATCTTGAAGTTCACACCAAATACGAAAAAGAAAAAGAGGTTGTGAATATAGTAGGCATTTTGGAAGGAAGCGACCCGGTGTTAAAGAACGAATATTTGATAATCGGCGCCCACCTAGATCATGTCGGCAGTCAAGCAGGTAAAATATATTTCCCCGGCGCTAATGATAACGCCTCAGGATCTGCAGCACTTCTGCAAATTGCAAGAGCATTCTCGAAAAGTAATCCAAGACCAAAACGGTCTATAGCATTTGTCTTTTTCGCAAGCGAAGAGCAAGGTTTATACGGCGCAAAGTTTTTTGCGAATAATTTGCCTTTCCCAAAAGAGAAAGTAAAAGCAATGATTAACATGGACTGCATTGGCTACGGAGATAGTATTCAAGTTGGCGGAGGTAAAAGCGCTCCTGAACTGTGGAATATCGCAAAACAAGTTGATACGGCGAATGATAAACTCTTAGTTTCAGCAACAGGTAACGGCGGTGGCGCTGATGCAGATCCATTTTTTGAGAAAGGAATTAAGACTTTATATTTTGTTACGACTAACAGTTACAAACATTTGCATATGTTATCGGACAAACCGGAAACGCTTAACCAAAATCTATTTGAAGCAATAACTAAGCTTGCGTTTAGAACTGGATTAATGATTTGCAATCAATAGAAAATAAAATAAGAATTGTAAAATCTGCGAGAGCGGAAAAAGTAACCCTCCTATTTACCGGAGGGTTTTTCTTTATTGTGAGGGCTAAAGCCCTTTTTATTTGGCTAGCATTCACCCCATGCTGAAGCATGGGGTTCATACAAAAGCGATTTTTACCGCTCCAAGATCAAGAGTTTCTATCTGGCTATGCTTTATAAATTTTTGATGAGTTGAGATTAAGTGCGCTGAATTTATTACGCGTATCTACAATCAAATCGGAATTTTCTAAAATAAATTTGTAATCGAAAGAATCATGGTCAGTGCTAAGCACAACAGCATCATAACTTTTTAGATTGTCTTTTGTCAACTCAACTGATTCCATATTAAAATTATATTTTCTTGTAACCGGAAGCTGAACAATGTAAGGGTCAGAATAATCAACTAGCGCATTTTTAGAGATAAGCAGTTCTATCAACTTTAATGATGGGGATTCTCGCAGATCATCAATATTCTTTTTGTATGCGGCGCCCAGAACTAAAATCCGCGCATCTTTAATTGACTTTCTATTTGAATTCAAAATCTCTACAAGCTTATTAACAACATAATACGGCTGAAAAGTATTTATCTCTCCGGCAAGTTCAATAAATTTTGTGTTCACGTCATACTCGCGCGCCTTCCATGTTAAATAAAATGGATCTATGGGAATGCAATGCCCTCCCAATCCCGGACCAGGATAGAACGCGTTAAAGCCGAATGGTTTGGTTTTAGCCGCTTCGATAACTTCCCAAACATCAATGTCCATCCTGTCGAACACCATCTTTAATTCATTAACAAGAGCAATATTTACAGATCTATAAATATTTTCCAACAACTTGGTAGCTTCTGCCGCTTTTGCGGAAGAAACCGGAACAGTCTTAATTATTACTTGATTGTATAATGCCAAAGCAACTTCAAGACAAGCCGGAGTAATTCCACCTACAACTTTTGGAATTGTAGAAGTAGTATAGTTAGGATTATTGGGATCTTCTCTTTCCGGGCTGAATGCTAAAAAGAAATCTTTGCCAACAATATATTTTTCATTAACAGATGCCGGACTTTCAAACAACGGAAGAAGAACTTCATCGGTTGTGCCGGGATAGGTTGTGGACTCCAATGTTATAAGCTGTCCCTTTCTTAAATATTTTTGAATCATTTTTGCGGTATCAACAATATAAGTCATATCCGGTTCACGATGTTCCGTTAAAGGAGTTGGAACACAAATAATAATTGCATCTACTTCAACTATTTTTGAAAAATCTGTAGTTGCGTAAAAGTTTTTGCTTTGAACAGCTTGAAGAACTTTTTCTCCGCCAATATGTTTGATATAACTTTTGCCTGAATTCAACAAAGGAATTTTCTTTGAATCAATATCAAATCCAATTGTCATAAACCCTTTCAGAGAAAATTCAAGCGCCAGCGGAAGTCCAACGTAGCCAAGACCAATTATACCGACCTTTGCAGTTTTCGAATTGATTTTTTTTAGAAGTTCATCATTATAGTTTTTCATAATACCACTATGCAGTTAATAATATTTTTTGAATTAAGTATAACACAACTCTAAAATAAGAATAATTTAATGAGGAATGAAGGGGCAGGTGAATGGCAAGAGGCTAGAAGTGAGAGGCTAGAAGGAATGATTGGGGCAATTGAAAACCTTGCCTACCGGTTTACATACCGAAGGTATGCAAGCATGTGGATAATTTAGAATTGGTAATCAAGCAATAAAAAAGGAATTAAAGATAATTTGTGATTACAAATTTCGATTTAAAACAAAAGACCCCCGCAATGCGGAGGTCTTTTGCTAAAAGCTTATAGCTAAATGCTAAGAGCTAATTAATTACTTCGTTAACAACATCTTCTTAACTTGTGTAAAATTCTCTGATTGAATTCTATACAAATACATACCAGAAGGCAGATTAGAAGCATTAAATGTTACTTTATAGTTACCAGCATTCATAAAGCTATTAACTAGAGTTGCAATTTCTTCACCAAGAATGTTAAATACAGTAATCTTAACATTAGAGGATTTAGGAATTGAAAACTGAATGTTTGTGCTAGGATTGAATGGGTTCGGATAATTTTGCGCTAAAGCAAAAGTAGTAGGAACTCCATCAATACTTTCAACACTGGTAATTACATTTTCTACTGTTAGAACTGCACTAGTTTCTGTGTAGATTAACGGATTATTTGCATCTGTTATTCTAACTTTAACTGTGTTTGTTGTTCCCTTATCTGCGGCAACTGGAGTCCATGTATAAAGACCGGTTGCAGAGATTGAACCCTTACCTGATACTAATGTAAAGGTGAACTGATCACCGTCTTCATCAGCAGCAACATACTGGAATACTACAGGAACAGCAACATTATGAACTTTAACAGTACTGTCAACAAGAGCTTTAGTGAATGTTGGAGCATGGTTTACACCAACTGTAAGAACTGTTGTTGTTGTAGATGATAGACTATTTGCATTGAGTGCTTTAACAACAATAGTATATGTAATACCGGCATCTGCAGCGGTTGGTGTGAATACTAACTGACCAAAACCACCAAGACCGGTGTTATTTGTAAATACGGCAGCTGTTGTCGCTGGCGTAACTGAATCTAATGAATATGTAATTACAGTACCATCAGGATCTACTGCGACATAACTGTAATTAAATACTTCATTATACTTAATTGATTTTGTTGCAATTGTAGCAGAACCTGTACCTGTCCAAGCCGGACTTCTATGCGTAGTTGTTACTGTAACTGTAAGAACGAAATCCGTGGATAGACCATTTGTACCGGTAGCTCTAACTGTAATTGTATAGATACCGCCTGTAACAGCAGCAGCTACACCATAGCCAGGTGTTAATGTTAATGTAGCTGTTGCAGGGTCAAAAGCAGCCCATGTTAATGCAGGGGTGTTTGGAACCATTGTGTATGTGATACCTGCTGTGCCGCTTGCTGCAAAAACTACTGTATTATTTGTTGTAGCAGCTTCAGCTAATGTAAATGTTGCTGGTGTAGGCAATGTGAATGTTGGTTTTGCCTGAATTGTAGCAACAAATGCTGATGTTTTTTGTTCGCCATTAACATCTGTAGCTGTTACTGTAATTGTAGAAGTACCTTCCGCTACTGCTGTAACCGTTAAAACACCAGCGGCAGTAATTGTTGCTGTTGCTTTTGTTACATCTGAACTGACTACACTATAAGTTAATGTACCTTGTGCGCCGCCGAATACTGCAGGAGCAACTGTTACATCTTTTGTATATGCTGTTCCGCCAACAATTAATGTCTGGGCTGTAAGTGCGTTTGCAACAGCGAATGTTGAAGCATAACCAACAGCAAATAATTCTTGTGGTTCTGTTGTCCATCCCTGAACTCCGCTATGAACTACAGTAGCAACACCATTAACATCATAGTACGGAACGCCAGGTGTACCCGGTACTGTCCATGTGTTAAGAGCATTTGTTAATCTGTAAACCGCACGTGTTAATGTAAGGTCTCCAAATGTAACGCCGCCAGCTCCTAATGTAATTGTTGGATAGTCTGTTGCTGTTGCTGTACTGGTAGGTTGAACGAATACCAAACCTGTTGCTGCATCATACATTCCAACTGTCCAATATAGTGGAGCTAATTTATTGATTGTAACGCCGCCATTTGTAAACGGAATACCAACTGTACCTGTTACTGCGGCATTAGTATGAGTTGCTTTAATAATATGAAGACTACCTGTACCTGCTGTAGCTGCTGACGGGAATGCTAGGGTTACAGGTCTGTATTTACCGTCTGTAGTTCCAAGCGGGAACACATATTTACCGGCTGCGTCTGCAACAGTATAATCTGCAATTGCATATCTGTTTAAGTTACCGATTATATAACTTGTAGCACTCGGTGTAGCAATTGAAGCAACAGCAGTAGCGCCGATCTGAAGTACATTGGCTCCGGTTGTAATATTGCCTGCTGTTAATGTTAATACAGATCCATTTGCAGTCGTTAAATTTGAACCTAGGGTTATACCAGCTGTATTATTAACTGTAACACTTCCTAAGTTTTTATTTGTTGTTATCGTTTGAGCAGTTGCACCATTAAAGGTAAATGTTCCACCTTGTGTAAAAGTAGATGTGCCAGATTTTGTGAAATTACCTTTAAAGTATGTGTTTTTGCCACCATCATTAAAACCACCGCCTGTAGCGGTTACAGAGAATGCTCCAGTTACAGTAAATCCACCGGCTGCATCTAAGCCACCACCAAGAGTTAATGTTCCGCCAGTTACTGCTACTGAAGCAGCTGTAACTGTTAGAGCTGGTGGACCTGCAGTTGCAGTAGTTGTATTAAGTGTTAAGTTAGCAGAAGTTGTAATATTCGGCCAGCTTAATGTAGTACCGGTATAAGTGTTTGCAGCAGTATTTGCTAAAGTACCTGTACCAATAATACTCGAATTATTTGTTAAACCAGCTCCAGTTGTTAAAGTAAAACTGCCTAAATCTAACGTACCGAACGATACTGTAACTAAACCGGTAGCTGTAGAATTTTGACCGAGTGAAACTGTGGTGCCTAAGCAGTTAACTAATACTGTTCCAACTGCGGTCGGACTTGACCATTCTGCACCTGTTGTAATTGCAGAAGAATTCAGGTACTGTAAATTAACAGTTCCGTTGAACGCTGGTGTACCAGTTAAAATACCGTCTGCGCGGATAACTGTTTCTGTACCAGCAGCGAAAGTTAAATTTGTTCCGGCTGCAAGTGTACCTCTTGAAAGGTTCAATGTACCGCCGTTAACAATTGTTGTTCCGCTTGCTAATGTAATGGTCTGTGTAGCTCCGATATCGGAATTGATTGTTAATGTTGTAAGAACACCAAGTAATTCCGGTCCGGTTGAACCGTTTGCACTTCCTACGTATGTAACATTTGTAGGACCGCTTGCCGGCTGTGTAGCTATTTGACCATTGGTTGTAGCAGTAATGCTTCTTGTAATAGAAGTTGTTGCCAACAAACCGTTATGTGTCAATAAACCATTTGTCAAAAGTAGATCAGTAGCAGTCAATGTGAAAGCTGAAATTGTAACACCAGCGGCATTGTTGATGTTTACTCGGTCAACTGTAATTGGGCCACCTAGTGTTACTGTTTGAGCAACGCTTCCCATTAATGTTAATCTACCAAAAACGTTTGTATTGGTTGTAAAATCATATGAACCACCATTGATGCTGTTTGCAGCGGCTAATAAATTCAAATTACCTGTACCAGTTGGGAATGTTACCGCACCCGCAGTATGAGTAAACGAGCCGGTAAGTGTAAGACCGGTAACTGGTAAGTTGATAATTTTATTATTAAACGTAGTTGTTCCAGGAATTGTAGTAAAAGCACCTGTGCCAAAAGTTAGCGTACCATTACCTCCGCCACTTGTAAGCAAATTTCCACTCAAAGTAGCAGGGCCTGTTAAAGTAACAACTTGATCATTAACACCAAAATTTACATCTAAATTACCCATTGTTCCAACGCCACCGATAGTAACTGCTGCTGCTGGAACTGTAAGTGCAACTTTTCCAGTACCTGAAACTGTACCGGCAACACTAATATTGGTTCCTGTTGTTGTTTTAGCAACTGTAAGTGTATTGGCACCAAGCGCTAAAGTTCTTCCACTCGTTACAGATAAAATACCTGTAATTGTTGGATTAGATGCTGCAGGCAAAGTAACCAAACCAGTATAGCCTGTGGTTAATGTAAGATTTATAACACCAGCTACCAGTTCGTAAGATGTTGGGGTAGCAGCAGAAACTGCTAATGGCCAATCGTTATTATTTTTGAATGTTAAATTGTATGTTCCGCCTGTAAGATTAACAGCTCCATTGGAAATATAACCTCCACCTACTGTGAGAACTCCAGCAGCTCCTAATACTAAATTTGTATTAACAACGCCACCAGTAGTTAGTAAAATATTTGCAGGCACAAAATTTACACCGCCAGCTACAGAGAAAGAAGCATCTCTTGCAGCTTGATTTGTATTTAATGTGTTTGCAAATTCAGCTGTTCCAGCAATTGCAAGAGCATTTACTACTGCAGTTAGTGTCTGCGCAGCAGAGCCATTAAATGTTAAAGTACCATTGGCGTGCATTGAAATTGCACCAGCAGCACTACTTGCGCCAGTAAATAAAATATTTCCTGCGATTTTAAGATTAGCATACTTAGTAGTAGAAGTCGCATCAAGTGTTATAACTGCAGCTGCGGTCGCATTTGATGTAAAGTTACCACCGATAGTGTGTGTTGTGATAGTTGCTCCATCACCGAATAAAATTTTCGATAACGCACTTGTAAATGTAACGTTTCCGCTAATGGAAGCAGTTTTTTTAAGTGTCACAGTTACTTGACGAGCAGCATCAACTATATTAGTTACAGAAGTAGTCCCATCAACTTGTAAAGCACTATTAGCACCGCCTGCGTTGGTTGTTACACCAGCGCTAAAAGTTGCGTTACCTTTGAACCAAACTAAACCTGTGCCACCAAGAGTAAATGCACCAGTAGTCGCGCCTGTTCCGGTAACTGTAACGGTACCATTAACACCAGTAGTTACTGTGCTTAAAGCTGTAAAAGTTCCTGTAACAGCTACATTGCCAGCACCGAATACAACTGCGCCTGTTGATTGGAAGTTACCGCCAACTGTTACTGCAGCTGCAGAACCGGTAACACCGCCTGCGCCTACAATTAAATCGGCTAATGTAGTAACAGTGGAACCGGTTGTCTGAGTTAATGTGCCGACATTTATGGTATTCGCTCTTACTGAAGTACCAGCTGCACCATCAGTCAAAGTTCCTGTTACTATCAAATTACCAGCCGGTGTAGAACCAGCGGTTGTTAAATCTATTTTGCTTGTGGCAGATGTACCTACAAAAGAAACAGCGCCGGAAACTGTAACATTTGATGTTCCGGTAATTGTTCCTGCGGTATTGCCAACACCTTCGCCAACAGTCATATTTCCGGTTACGGAAACTGTAGAACCGTTCATAGTAAGTGTACCACCATTAGTAACTAAAACGTTTCCATTGACTAAAGTTAAGCTTGCTGTTTTTAAGATACCGTCTGTAACCGTTAAATCACTTCCGATAGCTGTTAAATATGTAAATTCATTAGTCATACCTGTTGAAGCGTTAACAACCGGTATGTTGATCTGGCCTGTACCGCCAAACAATACACCGTTAGTTGTATTTACTAATGAAAAAACGCCCGTTGATGTGCCGTTTCTATTGATAGGACCACCAACATTTGCGCTTGTACCATGACCAGCGCCAATAACAACATTGTTGAAATTGGTTTCTAACTGACCGCTGACAAAATTAAAATTCTTTGTGAACGAATAAGAACCCATTGTTCCAACTGTATTTGATGCAGTTGTAAAATTGAGAATACTGCCTGTTGGTTTATTAATCGTAAAATTACCAAATGTATTGGTCTGACCATCTACTATCTGGAAATTTTGAGTAACAGAGCCGTTCATTGCAATTGTACCGCCGGTACCGTTTGTAATGTTTGCAGCACCTGAAAGATCTACTATATCACCAGGTGTTGTTAGTGTAAAAGTAGATAGTGCTAATGTAGCACCAACGCCTAATGTATAAGTTGAATTTGTTGTGGCGTTAATATTTACAAATGTAATGTTGCTTGTAAGAGTAGAAGTAATAGCACCGGTTGTTTTCAAATTCATGAAATTACCAGTACCGGTAACATTACCGGAAACATTACCGGATCCGATTAATTCAACATAACCGGCCGCTGTTGTTGTATAACCACCGACATTTGAAAAATCTTTTGTTACTTGAAGAACATTTCCGCCGATAACAACACTTGTTCCAGCAGAAATTGTTACGCTTCTTGTAGCAGTCAATGTAATTGCTGGCATTGTAACTGCCGCCGTACCGGAGAATGTAATGTCACGTGGATTTGTAGTGCCAAGCGAAACAGCTGCAAAAGTATATGCTGAACCGTTTGAGAAAACCAGATCGTATCCGCCGGCTCCGCCATCAGCTGTTGGAGAAGCAGAGAAAGTACCTTTAGCCAAATTCAATACTGCGCCGCTGGCTAAATGGAGTGAGCTATTTGTCCATGTACCCTGTGATAACAAGAGAGTACCTGATACAATAATATTCTGAAGGCCATCACCAATAGTACCGCCGGTGGAATTATTTAATGTTAAATTTTGGATTGTTACTGCACCACCTGTACCTAATAACTGGATATTTTTCTTTGTAACAACCACCGTTTCATTATAGGTGTTTGATGCAATAGAAATAATATCGCCGTCAAGTACAAATGCGCTTGCCAGCATAGCAGAGATGGTAGCTTTCGGACCAACAAGTCCAGCAGAAAAAGCTGCTTGTGTACCGTCGTAGCTGTCATTACCGGTAGCGGCATTAACGTACCACGTATTTGCTGCAAACGTTGTTGTCCCTAAAAGGACGAAAAACGTAAGCATCAAAAAGAGTTTCTTAAGATTCATTTGAATCTCCTAGTTAGTTAGATAAATAAATAAAATAAAAAAAAGATGTTACTTACACACAAAAATATAAAATTAGTATTGCCCCCTAAGTCGGTAGGCGTGTTTGCATGTAGTTCCTCCTTATCATTTAAAATAATAGATGAATTAGTTTTTAAATAAAGTTTTTTAAAAGTTAAGCTCAATGTTTTTATATATTTAATAGAATTGCCGTTAGCATTTACTTTAAGATAGTTGTTAGAGTAAAAAAAATCAATCATCAAGCAAAAATAATTTGTTGAAAAATTTGAAATTTCCCTGTGTGTTAGGAAATTTTCTTTGTTACTATATATAAGATAGTTATTCATCTTAATCTTGTCAACTTAAAAATTAGTTATTTGTGATTGGTCGTTAGCG
>JAKAMS010000372.1 GCA_021812745.1 Bacteroidota bacterium
ATTTTAAGAATTATTGAGGATTGACCATTCAAGAAGTTGCCTTACATCTAATTGAACAATACGGTTATTTCGGTTTATTTATTTCGATGGCTTTGGGAATTATCGGGCTGCCAATTCCCGATGAAACCATTCTTACTTTCGCCGGATATCTTGTATCTCAAAAAGATTTACTACTCATTCCAACTATTATATCATCGTTTTTAGGAAGCATATCCGGTATTTCAATTAGCTTCCTTATAGGTCGTACTATTGGTCTAAGCTTTTTGCAAAAACACGGATTCTTTTTCCATATTACTCAAAGCAAATTGGATAAAGCAAAAAAATGGTTAGAAAGATATGGCAGTTGGTTATTTCTCTTCGGATATTTTATACCGGGCATAAGACATTTAACTGCGATTATTGCCGGAAGTACAAAAACAAAATATTCCAAATTCGCTTTTTTTGCCTATTTAGGTGGATTTTTATGGTCTCTAACTTTTGTTCTGTTGGGCTATTCTGTGGGGAAAAAGTGGATGGTTATAATTGAACAGATTCATAATCATATTTTACTGATAGCATTTATAGTCTTAATATTATTGATAATTTATTTTATTGTTAAAACCAAATCAGAGAGAGTTTTTAAATGAAAATTAAGAAAAGTTCTATCATCATTTTGTCATCTTTTATATTCATAATTCTTCTAGCCGCCGCTAGCTGGTATTTCATTCAAAGCCGAAATGATAAACCGGATAAAGCCGGTGATAAAGATTTTCTCAAGGCATCTTCACGCATTCAAGTTGAAAATGGAGTTACAACTATTGATTTAAGCCCTTCGGAACAAGCTAACTCCGGGATAACAACAACAAAATTAATTCAAACATTACATCAAGCTCAATTGACTGCGTACGGCTCCGTAGTTTCAATTCAGGATTTAGCGAAGGATGTTCAAAGCTTTGAGGCGGATAAAGCTCAACTGCAAAAGTCAAAAGAAAATCTTTTAATCTCGCAGAAAAATTTTGAGCGTATAAAAAGTCTTTATGAGAAGAATCTTGCGAGCGAACAGGATTACCAAACTTCGCAGGCTGCTTTTTTATCCGACAAAGCCGATATGAATTCCGCTCAAACAAATTTGAATAGTTTAAAAAGTTCTATCAATGAACAATGGGGAGATGAACTTTCCCAATGGGTATTCAACGGCTCTGCTAAACTTCAGCGTATTCTTTCGCTTGATGATGCGCTGATACAAATATCTCTGCCGTCTAATGAAATGAATATCAAAACTCCGGCTAGTATTTTTGTTCAATCTACTGCTGGAAATGGAATAAGAATTTCTTGCAGATTTATTTCGGCAGGTCATCTTGCAAGTTCACAGTTTCAAACAAAGACTCTTTTTTATATTGCTTCAGGTGCTTCGTTAAGCGGCGGCATGAATGTAAAAGCATTTCTGCCGGTTGGGAAAAATTTAAACGGCGTAATTGTTCCGGCTACATCAATCGTTTGGTATCAAGGTAAAGCTTGGATCTACGCAGAGCAGCTCCCCAATAAATTTATTCGTGTTGAAATTGATAATGATAATCCGGTTGACAATGGATTTTTTATTCCAGGTACTAAAGGCATAATAAATCCGGGAGTAACTGTTGTAAAAAACGGTGCACAGCTTTTATTGTCCGAAGAATTAGCTCCAGCCCAAGGCAAACAAAGCAGTGGGGGCGATAATGATTGAAGAACATGGTTTGTTAAATTCTGTTGTCCGCTTCTCGCTGCGATTTAGAGGCATCATAATCGCATTAAGCATTTTGTTTGTAGGTTATGGAATATACACATTGACTCAGGCGAAGTTCGGCGTATTCCCGGAATTTGCACCGCCTCAAGCGGTAATACAAACCGAAGCGCCGGGGCTTTCACCGGAACAAGTTGAAGTTCTTGTTACACAGCCGATTGAAAATGCCGTAAACGGTATTGCAGGCATCTCCTCTCTTCGGTCAAAATCAATTCAAGGTATTTCTGTTGTTACAGCTACTTTTAAAGAAGGAAGCAACATTTATATTGACCGTCAGTTCGTAACGGAGCGCCTCTCAACTTTAGCCGGTCAATTGCCGGTTGGCGTTAAGCAGCCGGAGATGACTCCGCTTGTTCCTTCCACCGGACTTACTCTAGTAACCGGACTTACTTCAAGTGAAAAAACGCCGATGCAATTAAGAACTTTTGCAGATTGGGTTTTAAGGAGAAGGCTGCTTTCGGTAACCGGCGTTGCAAACGTTACTGTGTTTGGTGGCGATGTTAAACAATTCCAAATCCAAGTTCATCCCGATGAGTTAATTAAATATAATTTATCAATTGAAGAAGTTTTATCTGCTGCCAAACGCGCTACTGCTGTGGAAGGCTCCGGCTTCATTGAAAATAATAATCAGCGGATCGTGCTTCAGACAGAAGGACAATCTTTAACTGCGGCAGATATTGCAAAGACAATTATTGTTCATAAGAATAATTTGAACATTACTCTCGGCGATATTGCAGATGTTTTGATAGCACCGGAACCTCCGATAGGCAGCGCAACTATTGAAGGTTCACCCGGCGTAATGATGATGATTTACGGGCAGTATGGAACCAACACTCTTGAAGTTACTAAAAATGTTGAAGCTGCGCTAAACGACATGCAGCCGGCATTCACCTCGGAGAAAATTAACTTGATAACCCTATTTCGCCCTGCAGATTTCATTCATACCGCGCTTGGCAATATCGAAGGCTCGCTGATACTGGGCGCTGTTTTAGTTGTGCTTGTTTTACTTCTCTTCCTTTTTAATTTTAGAACAGCGGCAATTTCATGCACCGCAATTCCTCTTTCGCTGCTTGCCGGAATTGTCGCTTTGCAGTCTTTCGGATTAACAATAAACACAATGACCCTCGGAGGTTTGGCAATTGCTATCGGGGAAGTGGTTGATGATGCTGTAATTGATGTTGAAAATATATTAAGAAGATTGAAGGAAAACCGTGCTCAAAGAAACCGCAAGTCTATCTTTCGAGTAGTGCTTGAAGCTTCTCTTGAAGTGCGTACTGCGGTTATCTATGCAACCTTTGCGGTAGTGCTTGTCTTCATTCCCATACTTACGCTTTCCGGTGTTGCAGGAAAGCTTTTTTCTCCGCTTGGAATTGCTTACATATTTTCTGTGCTTGCATCGCTGCTCGTAGCGCTGACTGTAACTCCGGCGTTAAGCCTGGCTCTGCTTGGAAATCAAAAAATTGTTGAGCGTAAAGAATCTCCATTCGTGCATTGGCTAAAAGAGAGATACAAAATTCTTCTAAATAAAGTTGAACAGAATTCCGGGAAAGTAATTACTGCCGTTATAATTATTACTCTTGCCGG
>JAKAMS010000373.1 GCA_021812745.1 Bacteroidota bacterium
TCTATCTAATTCCAATTTCAATTTGCGCTTGGTTTGTTGATAGATGGAGTGCAATAGGTCTTTCTATCTTAAGCGCGGCTATTTTTTTCTATGCCGACAGATTAACTAATAGCGGCTATTCCCATCCTTTAATTATATACTGGAATGCACTAATAGAATTAGGGTTTTTTGTTACAATCTCGTTAACTCTATCTAGTCTAAGAAGTTCAGTGGATCTTGAAAGCAATCTTGCAATTAGAATTCAGCAAGGGCTTCTTCCCAAGCAACTACCCACGTTAAAAAATCGGGAAGTTTCCGTAATCTGGCTGCCAAAATCTTTTGTGAGCGGAGACTATTACGATTTCATCAATATCAGTGATGATAAAATTGGAATTTGTATAGGCGATGTTGCCGGTCATGGAGTAGCCGCAGCGTTATTAATGTCCAACCTGCAAGCTATTGTCCGCCAAATTTCGCATCAAAATGAATCTACAAGTAAAATATGTTCCCGGTTAAACAACTCTCTCTTAGAAAATGAAATGCCTGAAAAGTTTATAACATTCTTCTGCGGTATAATAGACCTAAATACAAATACGCTCGAATATACAAATGCCGGGCATCCGCCGGTATTAATCATTAATAGTAGTGGTGATGTTAAAAAGTTAGAGTGCGGTGGAACAATGTTGGGTGTTGTTCCTAATTATGAATATTATAATGATACGGTGAAATTATCGGATGGCGATACAATTATTTATTACACAGATGGTTTAATAGAAGCAAAGAATATTAAAGGAGAATTGTACGGAGAAGATCGGTTTATAAATTCATGCCTTAAATATTTCTCTTCTGATGTGAACAAAATGTCTCAAGATATCATTGAGTCTGTAGCGGAATTCTCGGCAGGGCTTTGGGATGATGATGTTACCTTGTTAATTGTTTCTTCTTCTGCCCAAACGATAGATTCTAATCCTTAACAATGATAAACTCTATACATTTTTAGGTAGTTCACATTCAAAATTTTTTTTTATCTCCTCTCCAACTACTCTAACTCACAAAAACAAGATCACAAACGATTAAAACCACCAAATTTTGGATTACGTCTTCCTGCCGTATTGAAGTATACAATTTTCTGATTTTTAAATTAGATGAATCAAAAGCAAAAAAATGAAATCTATTTAGCAAATAATCAGAATTATATTTTTTTTTCTGCTTATTTTCGATTTGTATTATTAATTAAAGACTCAAATAATGAGGAGTAATAAATGGCTTCTATTGCAACGACAGCAACCAACAATAGAACAACAGAAAGCGGACAAAATTATAATTTCGCTCTAACAGTTCTTACATCGTTATTTTTTATGTGGGGATTTATAACCTGCTTGAATGATATTCTCATTCCGCATCTCAAAGCAATTTTCACTTTGAATTACACTCAGGTTATGTTGATACAGTTTAGTTTTTTCACTGCTTACGCAATTATATCAATACCTGCTGGAATGATGGTTGAAAAGATCGGTTATAAAAATGGAATTGTGATCGGATTGATTACTGCAGGTATTGGGTGTTTGCTTTTCTATCCGGCGGCTGGTTATCAATCTTATATTATGTTCTTAGGTGCACTTTTTGTTCTTGCGTCTGGAATAACACTTCTTCAAGTAGCGGCCAATCCTTATGTAGCTATACTCGGCAAACCGGAAACAGCTTCGAGCAGGTTAAATTTATCTCAAGCGATTAATTCATTTGGGCATACGATAGCTCCTTATTTCGGATCACTTATTATACTTGCAATTGCGGTGAAGACAGCAGAAGAACTTAAATCACTAAGTTCATCGGAATTGAATGCCTACCGGTTAGCCGAAGCAAGTGCAGTTCAGGTTCCGTATTTAGGATTAGCAGCGGTGTTGTTTGCGATTGCCGCAATTTTTGCAATAATAAAATTGCCAAAGATAGAAGCATCTGAAATTTCCGCGAGCGGCGACGACGGGAAAAATTATCACGATATGCATACCAGTGCATGGGGTTATAAACATCTTGTTTATGGCGCGGTTGCAATTTTTCTGTATGTAGGTGCAGAAGTATCTATCGGAAGCTTCTTAGTAAATTATTTCGGTCAACCGTTTATTGCCGGCTTGAAAGATTCAGACGCCGGTAAATTTGTGTCCTTCTATTGGGGAGGTGCAATGGTCGGAAGATTTATTGGATCGGTTGTTCAAAGAAAGATCAATCCTGCTAAGGTTTTAATTTTTAATTCTTTCTTCGCTGCGTCTCTTGTAATAATTTCAATGTTAACTTTTGGCGCTGTTGCAATGTGGACAATTCTTGCCGTTGGAATGTTCAATTCAATAATGTTTCCAACAATTTTTACTCTTGCAATTGATGGTCTTGGAAAACATACCGGTCAAGCATCCGGAATTTTATGTACGGCAATAGTTGGCGGCGCAATTCTCCCTGTAGTCCAAGGGTTCTTTGCCGATAATATAGGAATACATCACGCATTTTTTATTCCGGTTCTTTGTTATATCTACATTGCTTATTATGGATTTAAGGGACATAAACCATTATACATTACAGCAAAGGCATAACAATGAAGACAAAAGTTACAATTGGAATTGATGTTGGTGGTACAAACACAGTTTTTGGTTTTGTAGATCAAGATGGAAACTGCATTTATGAATCGTCTATCCCCACTCATTCTGAACAAAACGCGGCTCAGTTATTCGAAAGGTTGTTCTTAAACATCAATAATGATTTCAAAAAATTTTCAAATGAATATGAATTATTTGGAATAGGTATTGGCGCTCCCAACGCAAATTATTATAAAGGAACGGTAGAACTTCCTCCAAATCTTAATTGGGGAATGGTAAATGTTATTGATCTGGTAAAAAAATATTCTTCTCTTCCTGCCGCTATTACAAATGACGCAAATGCCGCCGCTATAGGCGAGATGATATTTGGCGCCGCAAAAGGGATGAAAAATTTTATTGTGATAACACTAGGTACCGGTCTTGGCAGCGGTATAGTTGTGAACGGTGAGCTTGTTTATGGTGCGGATGGATTTGCAGGAGAGATCGGTCACACAATTTTTGATATGAACGGTCGCGAGTGCGGATGCGGAAGAAAAGGTTGCCTTGAAACTTATGCTTCGGCGAGCGGAATACGAAGGACTGTTTTTGAATTAATCGGAAATACTAATATTCCGAGCAGACTACGGGAAATCAGTTTCAGCCAGTTGAGTGCAAAAGATATTGCCGATGCGGCTATGCGCGGAGATAAACTTGCGTTAAAAGCATTCGATTACACAGCTAAAGTATTGGGATTAAAACTTGCGGATGCTGTTGCGCATTTAAGTCCGGAAGCAATAA
>JAKAMS010000374.1 GCA_021812745.1 Bacteroidota bacterium
CTGCGTGACAGGCAGGCGTTCTAACCAACTGAACTACGACCCCGTGAAAGAACAAGCCGTTTTTAAGGGCGGACAAAAATAGTAATTAAAGTATATCCAAAGCAAGAGTTTATAATTTTTCTGTTCCAAAACTTACACCGACTGCACTTGCGGCTAATACCGCTTGATCTTTTGGTTTAACCAACTTCTGACGTGCTATTGCATCTACAATTCGGACGCTTTTAATTTCCGAACCTTTTAAAGCGACCATCTTTCCAAATTGTTTTTTAACTGCAAGTTGAATAGCATTGGTGCCAAATTTTGTTGCTAAAATTCTATCGTATGGCGATGGACTTCCGCCTCTTTGTAAATGTCCAAGAACAGTATAACGTGTTTCTAATCCGGTATTGTCGGATATCATCTTGGCAACATATTCTCCAATTCCGCCAAGTTGTATCGGGTCGGTTCTTCTGATGTCTTTTGCCTTTGTAATCAATGTTCCGTTTTTAGGTTTAGCGCCTTCGGCAACACAAACAAGACTAAATCTCTTTCCGCTCATATTTCTCCGGAGAACTCTATCATAGACTACATTCCAGTCGAATGGAAGTTCCGGAATTAATATAATATCTGCACCGCCGGCTAACCCGCCGTTTAGAGCAATCCAACCCGCATATCTGCCCATTACTTCAATAACCATTACGCGATGATGGGCAGACGCTGTTGTATGAAGACGGTCTAATGCTTCCGAGACAACTGAAATTGCGGAATCGTGTCCAAATGTTTGATCAGTTGCTTCGAGGTCATTGTCTATTGTTTTCGGAACACCAATAATATTCATTCCCATTTTACTCAGCTTATCTGAAATATGCATAGTTCCATCGCCGCCAATTGCAATCATAGCATCAATATTCCATGCAAGATAATTTCTCATTGCATCTTTTGAACGGTCAACTATTTTTATTTTCCCATTAATTTCTTCCGGCCAATGAAACGGATCTCCTTTATTAGATGAGCCAAGAATAGTTCCGCCCGTTGCTAAAATTCCGGAAACATCTTGATTGTATAACTCATGGGCTTTTCCTTCAACCAGTCCTTCAAATCCGTCAAGAATACCAAGCACTTTTAAGCCCATATCCTGCGCCGGTTTTGTAACTCCGCGTATTACCGCGTTCAAACCAGGACAATCGCCGCCCCCGGTTAAAATACCAATCCGTTTTACTTTTGTTTTAGCCACATGTTCACCTGTTACTTATTTTTCAAAAACGTACTATTAATTTGTTTATTATTTTCTGACTTCAGAATTATTTTATCTTAGCAAAAGTCTTGAAATGTAATTTTCCAAGCTCACTCAATTTTTCTTCACCAATTTTTTGAAGTAATTTTTTCGCGAAATTTTCAGTCTCTATTGAAGAACCTTTTGGCAGAACCAATCCTTTTGCGGCATGAGATTCAAACCAATCTACAAAACTATCTCTTGCAAGAATTGATGCTGCTGCAACTCCAATATACTTTTCGGCTTTTGTCTCTTGTATAAATTCAACATCAGAATGTTTTGATAAAGAAACTACATCCAATTCTTTTTTGCTGAATTTATCTGTAATGACAAACTTACACTTAGTATTATCGAGCAAATTATCTATTGCTTTAGAATGTGCCCAATTTAAAAGTTTGTTCAGGTTATTGAATTGCTTATATAATTCATTGTATTTGTACGGATTAATTCTAACTATTTCAAAATTTGCGCCGATAATTTTTTTGATTTCTATGGATAGGGATGTAATTATGTTGTCGTTTAGGTCTTTGCTATCACGCACGCCAATTTTTGCGAGAAGCTTCCTTGTTTCTTTGTTCACAAAGACAGCGGCTACTACAAGAGGACCAAAAAAATCCCCTTTGCCGCATTCATCGGAGCCGATATATTCTCCCGGCTCCTTAAATTCAGTGTCTTTCAAATCAAGTTTCGGTTCATCAAGCATTAGATTGTTTATGATTTTATAAAGATTGGAGTTTACATCACCTTGAAGAATAGTCTTTACCCCTTTTTTGCCAAAGTAAACCTGAATCTTAATTTTTTCTTTTCCGCTATTAGCTGTGAACTCATAGTTATAATCTTTCCTGTCTAACGGTGAAATGATCATTCCAGATTTCTCACATTGGTGCTTCATTAGTTCTATTTGATTTTTAGCTTTCTCTTCAACAATCATTTTGCGGTTCGAATCCTCAGAAAAATATTTTATAAAATTATAAATTTTTTAAAAGTAAGAGCGCTGCAAATATTAAGCAACTCTATCGGAGAACAATGGTAGTATTAAGACCGATTGCATTTTATACATGTGCCGCGCAATATCAAATCGGTATCTATGATAATATTTTTATTCTGAAAATTATCAATATTGTCAATGTTGTCGAGAAGAAGCTCCATAGATTTTACTGCTAACTGTTCAGTTGGTTGATTGACGCAACTGAGCGGTGGTGATAAGAAATTCTGTACTTGAGAATTTCCAAAACAAATCAAATCAATGTCGTCTGGAATTTTCATTCCAACTTCTTGGGCTGCCATATAAATACCAATTGCAACCGGATATGTTACAGCAAGAATTAAATCGGGAAGATTTTTTTCGTGATATAATTTCATGAAAGAATCATAACCGCTTTTTTCTCCGAAGTCTCCTTCTACTATCCAATCGTAGTTTATTTCCAATCCATGGTCGCTCATCGCTTGTCTGAAACCAAGCATTCTTTCCCGTCCAATATTAATATTTGTATATCCCGCAAAGTGACCAATTTTTTTGTATCCCAGTTTAATTGCGTGATCAATAACTTTATAAGCGCCGCCTCTGTCGTCAACTGTAACAGTATTGCAGTTGTTCAAATTAGGTATGCGGTCCATAAACACAAGCGGAACTTGCCTGCTCGTTGCCGCTTCAAATATCCCAAAATCTTCTGTGTCTTGAGAAATTGATATTATTATTCCATCTACTCTCATGGAAAGAAGTGTCTGAATTTGTTTCTTCTGCATTTCGGCATTTTCTTGAGAAACTGTAAGAAAGACCTCGTAATTGTTCATCCTTGCATAGCTATAAATATGATCCATAATTGAGCTAAAGAAATGATGAGCAATTTGTGGAAGGACTACACCAATAGTATTAGATTTTCTTGCGGCTAAATTTCTTGCCATGAAATTTGGCGAATAGCCCAATTCCTCGGCGGTTTTTTTAATAAGTTCGGCTGTATTGTGCGAGATATCCGGATGCCCGCGCAATGCTTTAGAAACAGTTATAATTGAAACACCCAATTTTTGGGCAATGTCGTTTAAAGTTACCTGCTTAGGTCGTGTTTTTTTATCCATTTATCGTC
>JAKAMS010000375.1 GCA_021812745.1 Bacteroidota bacterium
CAAAAATAGCAAATGAAAAAGAGAGCATCAAATGGTTGTCTTTAAAATAAAAACGAAAATAGGAACAACCGTTATTAGATTTGCTGAGGAAAAAAAATAGTCCGAGATAAAACCGCGTTAAATCGAAAAAACCAGTCATCACAAAATCTTTTGGAAACTCCGGAAACTATTTCTTGACAAACAAGTTTCCATTCGTTATTTTGGAAACTAGAAAAACGATATTAGTTTCTGTGGGAGACTTTATGGAAGAAAACGAGCAAATATTAGAAGCCATTCAAAACAAGTTTTTTAAGGAGGGTTTTTATAAAACCACAATGGATGAGATCGCTTCCGAATTGAGGGTGAGCAAAAAAACAATTTACAAATTCTTCCCGTCAAAGAATGATCTGGTCGCGGCTATTGCGCTTCACTTTACAAAGCAAATGAAACAAAAGATATTACCTATTCTGGAAAGTGATAAAAACGCGGTAGAAAAACTTTCAGGATTAATTACTTTATTAAGCAACACTGCAGGTAAAATCGGCGATAGAATGTTCGGCGAATTGAAGAATCATTTTCCATCTGTTTGGCAGAAAGTAGATTCCTTCAGAACAGAAATGATGTACGGCAATATCACAAAAGTTATAGACCAGGGTAAACGAGAAGGATTGTTCATCGATTACCCGACGCCGATTGTTATGAATATTTTAATAAATTCAATAAGATCAACTGTAAACCCGGAGTTCATTATTAATAACAATTTTTCAATGGTAGTTGCCGCTCAAACGACATTCAATATAATCATAGGCGGAATTCTTACTGAAAAAGGGAAAAAAGTTTTTAACAAAACAATTAATAAGAAATAGCCATGAAAAGATTAATCACAATAATTTTATTATTAACCGCTACTGCAGCAGTCTTTCCGCAATCAACGCTTACTCTAGACAGATGCTATGAAAAAGCGCGAGCTAACTTTCCACTCATCAAACAGAAAGAATACATTGCGAAGAGCAAAGAGTATAGTGTTAGCAATGTCTGGAAGGGATATTTTCCTCAAATTACAATCAGCGGTCGAGCGAGTTACCAATCGGATGTAACATCACTGCCAATTTCTCTTCCCGGAATGAAGATAGATCCTCTTTCGTTGGATCAATACAAAGCGGTTGCTGATGTGTCTCAAACAATCTGGGATGGCGGAATAATGAGTGCGCAAGCCGGCATTCAAAGATCAAACGCAGATGTGGATGACCAAAAAATTGAGATAGAAATGTTGAAAGTTAAAGACCGTATAAATCAAATCTATTTCGGAATCCTTTTGTTTAATGAACAGATTGTTCAATCGGATTTGGTTAAGAAAGATCTCAATGCAAGTCTTGATAAGTTGAACGCCGCTTTCGCGAATGGAACGGCGACGAAAACAAATGTAGATGTTCTGAAAGCGGAATTATTAAAAACAGATCAGAGAGAGATAGAGCTAAAATCATCAAGAAAATCTTTTGTTGATATGCTCGGATTGCTCATCAACGAAAGCTTGGAAGAAACTTTGAAACTCGAATTGCCGGAAATCGCAAATGTATTTGAGTCTAACGAAATCAACCGCCCGGAATTGAAATTATATTCTTCACAAGAAAGTTTAATTGAAAACCAAAGCGGAATAACACTAGCCAAGATTCTTCCGAAAGCAAGTTTGTTCTTTCAAGGAGGATATGGAAAACCAACTCTTAACATGCTGAAAAATAGCTTTGACTGGTATTACATCGCGGGCGCGCGGTTAACGTGGTCGCCTTCCAACTTATATACTTATGGAAACGAAAGCGAAATAAATGAACTCAACAAAAAATCGGTTGAAGCTCAGAAAGAGGCTTTTCTTCTCAACACAAACCTTTCATTGAAACAACAAATTGGAGAAATTGATAAACTGAAAGAACTGATAAAAGTTGACAAAGAAATTATAACAATCAGAACTTCTGTAAAAAAATCAACCAAAGCACAACTGGAAAACGGTGTTATTACATCAAGCGATTTTATACGCGAGTTAAATAACGAAGATCAAGCGAAACAGAATTTATCAATTCATACAATTCAACTTTTGTCGGCACAACAAAATTACAAATTAACCATTGGTAACTAACCGCAAAGGCGAATTTAAATAGATTACTTAGAAAATTTTATTAATAACAAACACAGAAATAAATATGAAAACGATATTAAACGGATTTAACTATGGCTCGTCATTGCGAGGGCAAAGCCCGAAGCAAAACAATAACAAGAAGAGATTGCTTCACTTCGTTCGCAAGGACATTCTGCTAACCATACTTTTATCGCTGACTCTTTTTGCATGCAGCGGCGGCAGCGGCAAGTTTGATGCAACCGGAACATTCGAATCGGAAGAGGTAATTGTTTCATCAGAAGCGATGGGCAAACTTGTGCGATTTGATGTTGAAGAAGGTGCAACGTTAAAACAAAATCAATTGGTAGGAATTGTGGATACGGTTCAGCTGTATCTAAAGAAGAAACAACTTGAAGCATCCATCAAAGCTGTGTTGAGCAAACAGCCGGATGTTGCAACACAACTTGCGGCAATCGAAGAACAGATTAAAACAGCCAAAACAGAAAAAAAGAGAATAGAAAACCTGGTTAAATCAAATGCGGCAACAACAAAACAACTTGATGATATAAACGCATCACTTGATTTGTTGAACAAGCAGTATACTGCGGCAAAATCAAATCTTACAATTACCAGACAAGGATTGCAGAGCGAAACGTATCCGCTTCAAATCCAGATTGAACAAATCCAAGACCAGATAAATAAAAGCATAATTAAAAATCCGGTTGACGGCACTGTTCTAACTAGGTATGCAAAACAAGATGAAGTTACATCAACCGGCAAAGCTCTTTACAAGATCGCCGATCTTTCCAAAATGACTTTGCGCGCATACATCACAGGTGATCAACTTGGACAAATAAAACTTGGACAAAAAGTTAAAGTGTTTGTAGATAAAGGCGACGGCGAGCAGAAAGAAATGAACGGAGAAATTTATTGGGTTTCTTCCAAAGCGGAATTCACACCAAAAACTATTCAAACAAAAGATGAACGAGCAAACCTGGTTTATGCGGTTAAAATTATGGTTGTCAATGACGGCTATTTAAAAATCGGAATGTATGGAGAAGTTAAATTCTAAAAAATATTATGAAGGCTGTTCTACTCGAAAATATTGTAAAGTCGTATACAACCAAGAAATCAAGCGTTACGGCCGTTGATGATGTTTCTTTTTCGGTCGAAGAGGGAGAAATATTCGGGTTGATCGGTCCGGATGGATCCGGCAAAACAACAATCTTCCGGATTCTTACAACTC
>JAKAMS010000376.1 GCA_021812745.1 Bacteroidota bacterium
CACACAGTTCCTTTTTGAATGCGTTCTGAAATTTTTAGTGCTTTACCGCACATTTCTAAATTAAGCATAAAGAGAATTTTTCCCAACTGTTTCCCTTATTTGCAAAGCACCCTGGTAATTAATGGCACAGTTAAATGTGTGTGCCAAGTTTAAATAAGAATCGGACTCAGTTCAATGATAAGTAAGTCCCGTCATTTCAAAACTTCAACAGCAAAGGTATAATATTATTTATTTTTATTGATTATTCATTTTCCAATCTTTAAGTTTATTCAGAGTAAGTATTTAATCATCTCTTGTTGCTCTCAAATTGGTTTTTATTCTATATCAATATATTTCAAATCTATGTTGAAAGATGTTGAGAACAACCACAACCGGGTATTCCAACTAGAGGAAGAGAATAGTAAGCTAAAAATTTCTGTTCAGGAACTCTCCGTTCTAAATGAAATAGCCACCGCAATAAGCTCGACGCTTGCCATAAAAGATATTGTAGAATTAATTGTAAAAAAATGTATAAAACATCTGAATGTTGAGCAGTGCGCAGTTATGTTGTTGGATAAAAAAAACGATTCATCAAACTTTAATACTCTTATTAGAAAAGCGGACGAAAGCACAATTGATCTTCCATTCAGGCTCGATTCACAATTAACGGGGTGGATGATTCTTAATAAATGTCCGTTGATTATTAACGATTTGAAAAGTGACCACAGATTTGTTCTAAATGTTTCCGGTGAATTAATTGTCAAATCTCTAATTAGTGTTCCACTATTAATGAAAGGCAATCTTATCGGTATTCTAACTGTGTTTAACAAAAAAAATGGTCAGGCATTTACTCATAATGAAGAGAGACTGCTCTCAATAATTGGATCTCAATCCGCCCATGTTATAGAAAATGCGCGCTTATTTGAAGATGAAAAGAAACTGGTGATTTTACAGGAAGAACTTGAAAGAGCAGCTGAAATTCAAAAAAATCTTTTACCCGCCAAACTGCCGGTTGTTGACGGTTTTGAATTCTATGCTGTTAATCTTCCCGCTAAGGAAGTTGGCGGTGATTACTACGATTTTATAAATATAAATGATAAAAAGACGGCTTTTTGTCTTGGTGATGTTTGTGGTAAAGGGCTGCCTGCGGCATTGCTGATGGCAAACCTTCAGGCAACATTACGCAGCCAAATATTATTTGACATGCCTTGCAACCAGGCTGTAAGTCGCTCAAACCTTCTCTTGTATAAAAGCATTGATGCAGCAAGGTTTGTAACGCTATTCACGGGAATAATTGATTCATCTTCTAACATACTGAAGTTTTGTAACGCCGGGCATAATTATCCAATATTAATTTCGAATGATGGTGAAGTTTACAGATTAAAAGAGGGCGGAATTATTCTTGGTTGCCTGCCAAACTTTCCATATTCCGAAGGTGAAATTGAAATTAAGAACGGTGATCTATTATTTACTTTCACAGATGGTATTACGGAAGCCATGAATTCTAAAAACGAAGAATATGGTGAAGAACAATTGATTGAAGAACTTTTGGTTATAAAAAATAATTCATGCCAGGAGATTGCTCAAAAAATTTTAATGAGCGTTAAAGCGCATATAAATGATGAACCGCAATATGACGATATAACTTTGCTGATTATAAAAAAATATTAACCAAATAAAACGGAGGATTGTTATGAAAATCAGTGTGGTTGAAAAATATACCGCCGCTGTCATAGAATTAAAGGGAGATATTGTTGGCGGACCGTATAATGAAGAGTTTAGCAGCACGCTGCGCAAGCTGATTTCTGATCAAAAGAAAAATATTGTTATTGATTTGGCGGAGACTAAATATATGAACAGCTCGGGACTGGGCATGCTTATTAGCGGTTATACCACAGTAAAAAATTCCGGCGGTGATTTAAAACTTGCAAACGTCACAAAAAAAATTGAAAGTCTATTGGTGATTACAAAACTGAGTGCAATATTTGAAAACTATTCTACTGTGGATGAAGCTGTAAAAAGTTTTAGTTAAAAGTCGTTGTTGATTTATATCGTTCTGATTCTTCCTTTTTGTTAGGAATGAAAATATGATCGGTAAGACCATTTCACATTACAGGATCACAGAAAAATTGGGCGGCGGGGGAATGGGGGTTGTTTATAAAGCTGAAGATATTAAACTCCGCAGAACAGTAGCGCTCAAATTTTTGCCTCCGGAACTTACGCGCAATGAAGACGCCAAGAAGAGATTTATACTTGAAGCTCAGGCGGCATCTTCTCTCCAGCACAATAATGTCTGCAACATTCATGATATAGATGAAACAGAAGACGGACAAATATTTATTTGCATGGATTGCTACGATGGAGAAACATTAAGAAAAAAAATGTCGGGCGGACTTTTGCCTGTCGTTAAAGTTGTAGATATAACCAGGCAAATAGCTGAAGGTTTGCAAAAAGCTCATGAGAATGGAATCATTCATCGCGATATAAAACCGGAAAATATTTTCATTACTAAAGATGGCGTAGTAAAAATCTTGGATTTCGGTCTTGCGAAATTGTCGGATTCAACAATAACGACGAAAATGAGCGAGACAGTTGGAACAGCTTCATATATGTCGCCTGAGCAGGCGCGGGGTATTAAAGTTGATCATCACACATATATCTGGTCTCTCGGCGTTATTATGTATGAAATGCTTACAGGCGAACTTCCTTTCAAAAGTGAATATGAACAAGCGTTGATTTATTCTATACTGAATGAACACCCATCGCAAAATTTATATTCTAAGAAAAATGTTCCGGAGTATTTGAAGAATTTGTGTTATCGGCTTCTTTCAAAAAACCCGGAAGACCGTCCTGGCGGTATGAAGGAAATTATTCAATCGCTCACAATGTTAGAGTCTGCGCCCGGCTATAATTTGAATTTTACTTCATTAAAAAAACACAGAATTAAAATCTTGCTCTCTTTGGCTTTTATCATAGTTGCAATTACCGGGGTATGGTATACAACTGACCAGCCCCCAGTAGATGATCCAGGTTATAGTTTCAACCGCTGTACAAAAAATTTCTAGTGGAAAATATTAACCTCAACAAATAATTTATACTCCATTTTGCAATAGTTTTGCAATAGTAGACTGTTAAAACATAGGTTAAAAGTAGCCATTTTAGGTGATTTCGGGTTTAGCGGGGAAAAAAGACCCCAAATACTTTCGTTTTTGGGGTCTTTTGAGCTGGCTATGGGACTCGAACCCGCGACATGCTGATTACAAAGCAGCTGCTCTACCAACTGAGCTAAGCCAGCATAAAAACAAATTTTTCTAAAAAACGTGCTGGATTATCTTGATAAACTGTAAC
>JAKAMS010000377.1 GCA_021812745.1 Bacteroidota bacterium
GGGGTGGAATTTATAAAGGTGGAAGTTACATGCTGGTTGGTCCTCGTAAATCGGGAAGAACGCTTATAGGTCTGCAGTTTGCACTTGAAGCTGCAAAATCTTCTGAAGTATGTCTTTATTTTACTTTAATGCGTCCTAAAGATTTAATGATTCAAGCCGCTTCTCTGAATTTTGATATCCAGTCTTACATGAATCAAAATCTCATTATAGTTGTTCGTGTTGCACCGCCTAATGGAATTTATGACATGTATAATCCCGATGATTATTTAGTTGAATATTTGAATGATATAGTTACAGTTGTTGATCAATACCGCCCAACAAGAATAATTTTTGATGAGCTAACCCCATTTGTTGGATTTAAAAATTTAGATTATTTGCAAGCCGCATTTGTTCATACATTAGAAACGATTGAAGAGAAAGATATTACAAGTTTGTTTATCATCAGTGAACCGGCTACAAAAAAAGCTTTTTCAATTGTTGAAGGGCTCTCTCAAAATGTAACCGGAACAATTGAATTGAAAAAAGAGGGAGAAACAAGAGAAGAACGGTTTCAAGGAGGAAAAGTTACCATTACGCCGAATGTAGGACATACCGAAGGACAGTTTACTGATAATTACAGAATTGAACCATATAAAGGAGTAACAACAGATCTTACTCCGCTCACAAAAACTATTGAAGAACTTCCTTCGATGCCTAGAGGACGCAGTTTTAATAAGCCGACAAGAATAGATGTTCCCTCGGAGCCGTACGCGTTTTCGAATGTTTATAATTATAATGATTTTCTTCTGATACTTAATAATCAAATCGCGCTTTTTAAGAGTACGGGACAAAGTTTTAATCTTATTTCCTTCAGACTAGATCCGGCAGCACCTCTGAGAGGTTTGTTGACTATACAACAGTTACAGAATGCTATCCGCCTTTCTACTAGCAAGAAGGATAAAATTTGTATCGTAGATAATAAAGTTATTGTCCTTTTGGTTAGAGGAAGCTTAAAGAGTTCTATAGAACTAATGTCGAACATGCAAAACAATTTGCCAAGCCATGATCAAAACTATATTAGTGTAGTATTAGATTTTATTTCCATATATAATATTGAAGTGGATGAACGTATAGAAAATGCAGAATCGATGATGGAATTAATTAATAATTCTGATGCAGATTCTATGCAAAATTATCAGCCGCTCAATAAATTTATAGGGTAATGAAAACATATTTGAAAATACTTCCGTTCCTCATTTTCATTTCTGTAATTACAATCCATTCTCAAAACAAGTCCGAGGTATTTAAAAGCCAAGGCGAAAATTTAATGCGTCAAGGGAAATACCAAGATGCAATAGATCAGTTTAATAAATTCATTGCCGCTAACCCTAATCACGCAGAAGGATATCATTTACGCGGACTTTGTTATGAACGGAGCCAGCAATATGAGTATGCCGTTATTGATTTACGAAGAGCAAGAAAATTAAATCCAAGTAGTGATGAGATAAGAAATGATTTAGACCGCGTGGTTGCTGTTTGGTATAAACAATTAAATAAGAGTATTGAAGGACACAAACGAGATATTCTGGCGGATCCGAATAACGCTATCAGCTATTTAGAAATTGGTAAATCATATAGATGGTTGGAAGATTGGAGAAATGCTGAAGAATGGTATGATGAATATTTGAAACGAGACGAAAACGTATCGGCAGATGAAATAATCAGGTACACAGAAATTCTTTCTAAAACCGGATCAATTACAAAAGGGGAGAGAGTTCTAAAAAAATATACCGAGCTGCATCCGGATGATTGGCGTTTATGGAGTAGATACGGTTACTTTTGTTTATGGCTTGGAAAATTTCAGATTGCGGAAAATGCTTTTAAATCTTCACTTAGAATTAAACCAAATTACCAGGAATCAAAAGAGGGATTAAAACTTTCCAAACGGCAAGAGTCTTTAACTCAAAATCAAGAAAAACAAAAAGTTGAAGAAAATACTGAGTCTCAAATTGATAGTTCTATTCGACTTCTGAATGACGAACCGGAAAATTACCAGCTTCGTTTTGATCTAATTGATAAACTTATTTCAGCTAATCGTTATGAAGAAGCTTATCAACAACTTCAATATCTTTCCCCTGCTTACAAGGAAGATGAAAAATATAAAACTCAATTTAAGATTGTTACTGACTACCGCGATAGTACTTTTAACCGGGATGTAAATCATTATACCGAATTGTTGAAAAAAAACCCGTTGGATAAAGAAGCTGTTATGAAACTGGCTGCTGCATATGGAAATCTTTTCTATTATAACAGTGCAATTGAAATATTAGAAGAATACCTGCAAGACATTCCAGAAGACCAAGATTTAGATGCACGATATAAATATTCTCAATATTGCGCATGGAATTATGAATGGGAAAAAGCAACTGTACAAATTGATAAACTGTTAGAACTAGCTCCCAGCAATTTAGATTATCAGCTTTTGCGAGCTCAGATTTGTATTATGACGGTTGATGACCTTGAACTAGCTGAAAAATATTTACTGAATGTTTTTAGCAGTCGTACTGATGATGTTACCGTGTTAACGGCTTTAACAACTCTCTATGTTTGGAAGAATAATTATTCTGAGTCAGAGAAATATTTGAATCTAGCAAAACAAATTGCACCTAATAATCCGGAAGTTGAAAGAACAGAAAAGAATTTCATCTCGCGCAAAGCCGAATACGATGAGCAATTATCTTTACAATCTTTGAAAGTTGATGCTAATAATTTATTCAATGAAGGGAAATGCGGAGATGCTTTTGAAAAATATAACAAATATGTTTCAAAGCAATCAGTAATTACGCGTGATGAACTGATTGAATATGGGAACATCTGCTCATGTGCCCAAAAATATGCTCAGGCAATCGAAGCTTACAGTAGAGCTCTGGATCAACAATATGATTATTCCATTGCTATTAAACGTGCGGTAAATTACTACTATGATCAAAATTATACTAAAGCAGACGAAGAACTGGAATTGTTAAGTAAAGAGAAGTCTGATGATGAAGCACGCTTGGCTTTAGCTGATGCCTATACTTCAACATTCCATTTGGACAAAGCTGAAGAAATTTACAGAGACCTTAAACTAAAAGCTGAGGACGATAAACAAAAACAGCTGATTGACGAACGGATGATTTCATTGGGCGAAAATTATGTCGAGGATAAAAAATTAGAAAAAGCGGAAAAAATATTTGATGAAATCAATAGATCTATTACCGATTCGTCTCTAAAAAGAGATCTAAATCAAAAACTTATTTTTTTAGGCGATGCTTATGTAATGAATGAAAGATACGGTGATGCAAAAC
>JAKAMS010000378.1 GCA_021812745.1 Bacteroidota bacterium
ACGTTAAATATTTCGAAAGCCGGATCCAAATTTCCCATTTTCAGAAAATCGTCCATTTGCGTCTTATACTTTTCGAACTTCTGAATATCACTTTTAATAAAGTATAGTTTGCTGTTATCCAGAGCTTCTAAGTATTCTTTAAAAATAACCGCCGATACAGAATCGTTAAGCGGCTGTTTCTTATAATGATAAAAAGAAAGAAATTGTGTAATAACCTGACATTCACGTCTATACGTTTCATCAGGCAATATCACTTTATTCGAGTCTACTGAATGATCTTTTAATAAAACCTCACTCACGTTTTGTGCGTAGCTCATTGATGCCAGCACAAAGAGAACAATAATTACTAGTAGTTTCTTCATCTATTTTCCAGAATTAATAGTTTTTGAATATCTTACACCAAAATACAGGTTTAGTTTCATAAAAATAATGCTAATTTCAAGCAGACTTTTATTACTTAAAGAACAATAATGGATATAGAAAAGGTTCGCAATTACTGTCTGAAAAAGAAAGAGACAACAGAAGGATTTCCTTTTGGAGAAAATGTTCTTGTCTTTAAGGTAAAGAATAAAATGTATTGTCTTGCCAATTTAACTCCTCCGCATACAATCAACTTAAAATGCGATCCGGAAGTTGCAGTGGAATTACGAGAAAAATATAGCGCAGTTACTCCGGGTTATCACATGAATAAAACCCATTGGGACACAATTAACTTTGATGGTTCAATTCCCGATAAAGAAATTCTACTCTGGATTGATCACTCATATGAATTGATAGCCGCCAGTCTTCCGAAGAAAGAGCAATTATTTTTGAAGAAGAAATCATTATAGCTTTTAGATATAAGAATCAATTATCTATAATCTGTTATAAGCTTACTCCACGTAAAGATATCTTTTAATTTTCTGAGTCGGAGTTTTTTCAAACGGCTCCCGCTGTTCAACAATTTTATTGATACGCGAAAACGTGTTAACCCTAGCATTTATCTGAATCAGGAGATCAGAAAAAATTTTGTTTATGATTTCGCGTGCTTTTGGCTCGGTTAGCCGTTGTATTTTAAATTCTTGATCTATTTCATCAAAGTTCGGATATATTTTTGCAATTAGTTGATCGCCTCGTGTTATCACTAATGATTCTGCGACATAAGGAAATTCATTTATTATTGATTCAATTTCTTCCGGATAAATATTTTTCCCGTTAGGACCGATAATAACATTTTTGGATCTTCCTTTAATAAAGAGATATCCATCTTTATCAATTACACCGAGATCCCCGCTTTTGAACCATCCGTCTTCTGTAAAAACTTCTTTCGTCTTTTCAGGATCTCTATAATAACCTTTCATTACATTCGGACCTTTAATAAGCACTTCACCTTCGCCGTTCTTTGGATCGGGGTTATCAATTTTGACTTCCATCCACTGCATTACTTTTCCGGCGGAGCGGAGACGGACACCTTGGGGACCTGTGCCTGTTACTAGAGGAGAAGTTTCCGTTAAACCGTAACCGATTGCATAAGGAAATCCGGCTTCGTTCAAAAACCTTTCGACATCGGCAGCAAGTGACGCACCGCCTATACAAAACATTTCCAGTTCTCCCCCAAAAGTCTGCATTAATTTTTTCCCCGCAATTTTATGTAACCGCTTTCTTATAGTAGGAATTTTATATAGACCACGTACAATTGCTTTTTTATTAAACTCCGGCAAAATTTTATTGCGGAATATTTTTTCGATGATTAATGGAACAGCAAGCATTACAGTTGGTTTTACTTTTATAAGTGCCGGCAGCAGTGCGGCAGCTGTTGGCGGCTTATCCAAATATGTAACCGATGCACCTTTTATAATGGGTATAACAAGTCCTAACGTAGATTCTATTGTATGAAAGAGAGGAAGAATTGAGAGCATCCTTGTATTGGAATCAACATGAACCATATTAAGAGTTGAAAGAGCATCAGAGACAATATTTTTATGAGTTAGAATCACTCCCTTAGAATGCCCGGTTGTGCCGCTTGTATAAAGTATCAAAGCAATGCTGTCTTCTTCAACTTGACCGGGCAGCAAACCAACAAATTTAAGAGCCGCTTCTTTAATTTTCGCAAATTCCTTTTTACCGCCAGCCACTACTTCTTTTAAGATATCATTTTTTGTGTCGGCCGGAATTACCGAAAAGTCGTCTAATAAAACCGTGGTCAATAAAGAATCAACATCCGCATCTTCAATTTTGTTGAAATATTTTGCGGAGACAAAGATTGCTTTACTTTCTGAATGTCGTAGAATATGATGAACTTCGGTAGAATGAAATTCCGTCATTATAGGAACAGCTATTGCACCCATAGTGGTAATTGCAAAATAGACTATTCCCCAATTCGGCTGGTTCTCGCTAAGAATCGCCACCTTATCGCCGGCAATTACTCCCTCGTCTTTAAGAAATGATGAGATAGAATCCACTTTGGATTTGAATTCCCTATAAGTGATTTTGGGTCTATCTACAAACGAAACAGCGGGACGGTCTGCAAATTTTTCCGCGCTATTATTCAAGACATGCAGAAGCGTCATCTTTTTTAATTCACTCATTGAACTACTCTTAATTTTTATATGGGGAAAATACAAATAATTATAGATTCTTAATCCTAGATGTTGTTCATAAATTCAGCTAATCAAAAACCAGGTGTAAAAGCATTACTTTTATAGGATAAGCAATGAACTTCCTCACCGTAAACAGAGGAGAATTTACTTGAAGAAATTAAACGGGGTCAACGTGCACAAAAACTTTCTGGACTTCTTCAATTTTTTCTAACGAATATTTTACTTCATTCCCAATATCATGAGAAACCTTTGTTGAATAGTCTTTATCAACTTCAATGTGTATTTCAATATGGAACTTATCGCCTACATAGTGAGAGCGAAGATCGTTTATTCCTTTTACTCCTTTAACATTCATCGTTATCATTCGGACATTCTCGTAAAATTCATTGCTGGCAGACGTTCCCATTAAGTAATTGATGTTTTCTTTCGCAACTTCATACCCGGATTTAAAAACAAACATTGCCACAAAAATACCAGCGGTGCTGTCTAAATAAACAAGATTTAATGCGGCGCCGATTATTCCAACCAGAGCAATTGAGGAAGCGAGCACATCATTGATACTGTCAACAGAAGCTGCGCGAATTGCGGGACTCTTGAACATTTTTGCAATTCGAACTTGATAGCGGTTAAGTAAAATTTTTATAACAATTGTTACAACTAGAACCACATAAACGCTGGGAATAATATTTAGCGGCTTCGGATCTAAGAGACGTTTAACGGATTCTTCTATAATATTTATTCCCA
>JAKAMS010000379.1 GCA_021812745.1 Bacteroidota bacterium
AAAATGTAACGCCTAATTTTTCTTTCAGTTCAACAAAAAGTTTGTGAAGCAGTTCGCTGTTGGCGGAATCTAAATTGCCGGTCGGCTCATCTGCAAAAATAATATCCGGATTATTTGCAAGGGCGCGCGCAACTGCGATGCGCTGCTGTTCGCCACCGGAAAGTTCGGATGGCTTATGGGTTGCTCTATCACTTAGCCCGACTAGTTCAAGCAATTCTTCCGCACGTTTCAATGCTTTATGCTTCGGCTCGCCGTTTATCATCAAAGGAATAGCAATATTCTCTAATGCTACAAACTCAGGCAATAGATGATGAAACTGAAATACAAATCCAATTTTCTGATTCCTTAACGAAGAAAGTTTTTCATCGCTCAAATTGGAAATGTTTATACCGTTCAATTTCACTTCGCCGGAGTCGGCGTTGTCTAATCCGCTTAGGATATGAAGCAGTGTGCTTTTACCTGCCCCAGAAGCGCCGACAATTATGGAAATCTTTCCGCGTTCAACTTGAAGTGAAACTCCTTTAAGAATATTCAGCTTCTGTTCCTTTGTCTTGTAGAAAGATTTGAAAATATCTTTGGCTTCTAAAATTATTTCACTCATAGTGATAAACTCTTTGTTTGTCTATTCATATTTAATTGCTTCAATAATTATTGTTTTAGCAGCGCGTTTAGCAGGGTAAAGCGATGCGGTAACTGCAAGGAACATCGCCATTCCGCCTATTGCCAGTATGTCTGTCCATCTTATTTCAACCGGAAGCGCATTGATGATATACTTTGTAGAATCGAGTGGATAAAAATTATATTCAATTTGCAAATAGCAAACCAGCAACCCAAGCGCAATTCCGATGAATGTTCCAATAGCGCCGACCAAAATTCCCTCGAACATAAAAATTCTTAAAATAGAATTTTTGTTTACACCCATTGCACGCAGAACGCCGATATCTTTTTTCTTCTCAATAACAGTCATTGTTAGAGAAGCAAAGATGTTAAAAGTCGCAACGGCTATTATTAAGCATAATAATATATAAGCCGCCCATCTTTCTATCTGCATTACATTGTAAAGCTGTTTATGGAGATCGTACCAGGTATTAACCGAGAATAAATTGGTATCAATTTTCTTTGAAAGATTTTCTTTTACTGATTCTGCCTGCTTAAAATTGTTCAAACGAAGTTCGTATCCGGTAATTTTGCCTCGCAATCCAAAGAGTCTTTGCGCGGATGAAACAGATGTGAACACATAAGAAACATCGTAATCTCTGTTGTTGGATTCAAAGATTCCGGCAACAATAAATTTTCTTGTCTGCGGCATTGAGAGCGATGTAATTGTCTTCTCAATATTGTAAGCAGATGTAACTGTAATTGTATCTCCAATCCGCGATGACAAACGCAATGCGAGGGGAATACCTAGAATTATCTTATCGTAACCGCCATCTTGAATGTCGAACTTGCCGCTGATAATTTTAGAAGCAACTCCCCATGATTCGTCATTCGTTTTATTTTCAATCCCTTTTAGATTTACGATCTCGTAGCTTTTCTTGTTAAGTAAAATTGCTTTTCCTTCAACAAAAGGAGAGTAGCTGGAAACGTTTTCTGTCTTGCTGAGAATTTTCTGTAAAGAATTAATTTGTGAAAATCCTCTTTCGTCTTTAACAGAAATTCTTATATGCGGATCGAAACTTACCATAATAGAAGTTACTAGCGAACCGAAACCATTGAAAACCGAAAGAACAATAATCAAAGCCGCAACTCCTATTGTAATTCCCAGAGTTGAAAGAAGCGAAATAATTGTTATAAAATTTAATTTGTGTTTCGCTCTTAAATATCTTTTTGCTATGAAGAATTCGATCATCTTATTCAAACCTTATTGCTGAAATCGGTTTTATCTTCGACGCAATTACAGCCGGAAGCATTGATGCAACAAGAGAAACCGCAATGGTAACTGTAGTTACCAATAAATAATTTTTTAATTCTATTGAAATTGGCACATGCGTAACAAAATAAATTTTATCCGGCAGAGATATAATGTCAAACTTCTGTTGAAGAAGTGTAAGGAGGAGCGCTAATAAATTTCCTACCAAAACGCCGATTAAGATTAAGTACATTGCATGAAGAAGGAAAGTCCTCATAATTAATTTTCTATTGGCTCCGAGAGAACGAAGAATACCAACGGAATTTGTTCTCTCCAATACTATCATCAGCAGAGTTCCCACAATATTAAAAACCGCCACAAAGATTATTAATCCCAAAACAATAGGTATTGGTTCTTTCTGGAGGTCAATCCATGTAAAAATATTTTGATTCACTTGGAAAATTGTTCTAACATAATATGGATAGCCGAGAAAATCCTGCAGTTTTTCCGCAAGAGGTCCAACGCGGCTTAAATCTTTCACTCTAATATTGTATCCCGAGATCTGTTCTCCCATACCGAACATTTTTTGCGCAGTAGAAAAATTTACAAATGCATTCAGATCATCATATTCGCTCATGCCGCTTTCATAAATACCGGACACATAAAACTGTTCAATTGCCGGAGGATTTTCTAAAGAAGGGGATTTATCATTCTTCAAAGAAAAAATTGTAACCGTATCTCCAACTTTAATTAATAATTTTTCGGAGAGAGTCTTACCAAGAATTATTTTCGGCAATCCGGAATCATTTTGCAAATTGAAAGAACCGGTTTGAATAAATCCGTTAAGTTCAGAACTATTATCGGATTCTATTCCGGTTAGAGTAATTCCTTCAGTCATCTTTTTCGATTTGATGATGCTCAATTTTGATACGAAAGGTTGAATGCTTGTAAGACTGTCATGGAACTGTTTTTGGAGTCCGGGTAAAACTTCAGATTGAGAAGGAAGATTTCTGTTTCCAAAACCGGTTACTTTAATGTGTGAGTTAAAACTTGTTATCTTTTCGGTAACAACGTTTTCAAACCCGTCTAAAACCGTTAAAGCTATGATTACAACAGCAACACCTATGGCAATTCCAATGATTGTAATCAATGAAATCACAGAAAGAAAGCGGGAATCTTTCCTGGTTTTGAGGTATCTACTTGTTAAGAATAGTGGAAGCGACATTATTCTCTTTATTTTTTGTAAAGATATAAATATTCATCGAGAAGCGAAAATTGCACCATAAAATTGACAATCCCATACTAAAGATATATTTTTGAACTCCAAATTTAAGAATTATAATACGGGGCGTAGCTCAGCCCGGCTAGAGCGCTTGGTTTGGGACCAAGAAGTCGCAGGTTCGAATCCTGTCGCCCCGACAACAATCGAGTTGTTTCGTGTTAATTAAATTAACACGTTCTT
>JAKAMS010000024.1 GCA_021812745.1 Bacteroidota bacterium
CATTCATAATTTTCAAAATATGAAAACGACCTTCTTTTGCTTGAGCAAGAGCTTTCTCCATAATCTCGTAAGAGATTCCTTGAATCTTGATATCCATTTGCAAAGCTGTAATTCCGGCTTCAGAACCGGCAACTTTGAAATCCATATCGCCGAGATGATCTTCGTTTCCAAGAATATCAGATAGAATTGCAAACTGATTCTCTTCTTTAACAAGTCCCATTGCAATACCTGCAATTGGACTTTTAATAGGAACCCCGCCATCCATCAATGAAAGCGAGCCTGCACAAACAGTCGCCATAGAAGATGATCCGTTCGATTCAAGAATATCCGAATTCAATCTTACGATGTAAGGAAATTTGTCCTCTGCAGGAATAATATTTTTAAGAGAACGTTCAGCAAGATTTCCGTGTCCTACTTCTCTTCTTCCAACTCCGGAAAATCTTCCGGTTTCGCCAACGCTGAACGGAGGAAAATTATAATGAAGAAGGAATCGTTTTTTATATTCCGGCTGAAGTCCGTCTATAATTTGTTCGTCGCCTTTTGCTCCTAATGTTAAAGTTGTTAAACTCTGTGTCTCGCCGCGTGTAAACAATGCACTTCCGTGAACACGTGGAAGCAATCCAAGTTCAACTGTAATTGGTCTGATCTGAGTTGTATTTCTTCCATCAAGACGAAGTCCGTCTTCAAGAATTCTTTTGCGCATCAAATCTTTTTCCATATCGTGAAGAATTTCTTTGATGGCAGTTTCTTGTTCCGGATATTTTTCTGCAAGAGCGGCAATTACTTCATCTGTTAAAGCATGATTCTGTGAAGATCTTTCTTCTTTGGCAAGCACAGATGCAACAATAGCTTTGAATTTATCATGAGCTAAAGCGGAAATATCATTGAACAAATTCTGATCAACAACTTTTTCTGTAACAACCATTTTAGGCTTGCCGCAAAGTTCGCGTAATTCATTTTGAACTTGGACAATTTTTTTGATCTCAGCGTGAGCAAATTTTAAAGCATCAAGCATAACTTGTTCGCTCAATTCTTTTGCTTCGCCTTCAACCATCATTATTGAACTTTCTGTTCCGGCAATAACCAGTTCAAGATCGCTCTCTTCAGTTTCTTTGAGAGTAGGATTAATTATGAATTCACCGTTAATTCTTCCAACGCGGACTTCGCCAACAGGTTCGAGGAAAGGAATATCAGAAATTGCAAGCGCAGCAGAAGCACCGCACGCAGCAATTACATCCGAATCGTTCTCGCTATCATATGAATAAACAAATGCGGCAACTTGAGTATCATTTCTGTAATTATCAGAGAACAATGGGCGTATCGGTCTGTCAATCAAACGAGAACTGAGAACTTCTTTATCTGTAGGTTTGCCTTCGCGTTTGAAAAAGCCGCCGGGAATTTTACCCGCTGCAAATGCTTTTTCTCTATATTCAACACTGAGCGGAAAGAAATCCACATCAGGACGTAGGTCGCCGGCAACAGCAGTAACTAAAACCATAGTTTCGCCGTAGCGAACCATTACGGCTCCGTTTGCCTGCTTGGCAAGTTTTCCAGTTTCAAAAATTAATTTTTGTTTTCCTATTTGTACTTCTTTGGTATAAACCATTTAGAAACTCCGTTACTTTCTTATGTTCAATTCTTTAATTATTGTACGATATCTTTCAATATCTTTACTTGCAAGGTAATCTAGCAATCTTCTTCTCTTTCCAACCATCTGCATCAATCCGCGTCTTGAAGCGTGATCTTTTTTATGCGCTTCGAAGTGACCTGTAAGACGATTAATTTCTTCTGTTAGCAATGCTACTTGAACTTCGGCAGTACCGCTATCTTTTTCACTTTTGCCGAATTTTTTGATTACCGCAAGTTTTTCTTCTTTTGACAACGACATTTTACTACTCCTTTATTTGTTTGTTCGATATAACCCCAGAATTAACCGGAGTTTATTAATTAGTTAATTTTTCTTTCTGAGCTTCATGCTTATCAATTTCTATTTGATGAATAAGCATCTCTTTTGATTCAAATTTTTTCTCATCACGCAATCTTTTCAGAAATTCAATTTTCATTTCGTTTCCGTAAATATCACGGTCGAAATTCAATAAATGAGCTTCGAGAACAAGTTCGTGTTTATTTTCAAAAGTCGGTCTGTACCCGAGGTTCATAATTCCAATATGTTCTTCATCTTTCAAATAACATTTAACAACATAAACACCATTCTTGGGAACTGCTTTGCGCGGTTCATCCAGCTTAATGTTTGCCGTTGGAAATCCAAGCGTTCTGCCGCGTTGAGCGCCAATTACAACTTTACCTGAAAAAGAATAATTTCTTTCCAAAAATAAATTGGCTTTCTCAATATTTCCTTCAGCCAGAGCATTTCTGATTTTTGTTGAACTGATAATTTCTCCGTTCAAACTTTCTGCAGAGACATCGGTAACATCAAAATTATAAAGCTTGCCAACTTGACTGAGAATATTAACATCACCCAAACGATCTTTGCCAAATTTATGATCGTGACCTATGACCATATGAACGGCGCCGATTTTTTCAACAATGAACCGTTTGATAAACTGATCAGAAGTTTGTTGCGAAAACTCTTTAGTGAAATTTATCACCATCAAATTTTCAATTCCCGCCCTCTCAAGAATTTCTTTTTTTTCGTCGAGCGAGGTTAAAAGTTTCATGTCAAAATCTTTTGAAAGAACAAAACGCGGATGCGGTTCAAATGTGATTAAAAAACTGTTCCCGTTTTTCCGGGCTGCAGTTTTTTTCACTTCATTAAGAATTTTGATGTGTCCTCTATGCAACCCATCAAAAGATCCAACGGTTACAACCGCGTTTTTTGCATCTATATTTTCAGAAACTTCCGTATAAACTTTCATTTCAATTCAATTGTGGAACAAGACAATAATTTTTTGCAAACTCTTTGAACTCATCGAGCGTAAATGCATCTTCCACCTTAAACTCGCCAATTTGAGTTCTTCTCAATTCTTTTAAGTAAGCCCCGCATCCAAGATGCTGACCAAAGTCGTGAGCAATTACTCTTATATAAGTCCCTTTAGAACAGTTAATTTCAAAATGAATATCGGGCAGATCAATTTTTGTTATCTCAAACTTTGTAACAATAACTTTGCGCGCTTCTCTTTCAACTTCTCTTCCTTTACGGGCAAGTTTATAAAGAGGTTGTCCGTTATGTTTTATAGCCGAAAACATCGGCGGCATTTGTAAAATATTTCCAATGAACAGATCGCGCGCTTTAAGAATTTTCTCTTCAGAAATATGTTCGTAACTTTTTTCTGAATCAAATTTACTTTCGCCATCAAAAGATGACGTTGTTTTTCCCAGCGTAAATATTCCGGTATAAGTTTTAGCCAAATCCTGAACTGAAGAAATTTCTTTTGTCTTTCTTCCGGTACAAACAATAACTAAACCGGTTGCATTAGGGTCCAGAGTTCCGGCATGACCAACTTTTTTAACGCCGACCGTCTTTCTTACTTTGTAAACACAATCAAAAGAACTTTTTCTGAAAGCTTTATCAATCAGAATAATTTCACCGGCAACAAAATCCGGATCAATATCAGCTATCGTGTTTTTCGCTATCGCTTTCATGAATTTTTTTGAACAATCCTTCCATTTTTTCAACATAGTCTAATGTATCATCTATGAAAAAATGAAGTTCCGGAACAAACCTAAGCTGAATTCTTCCGGCGAGTTGAGTTCTAATCAAACCTTTAAGTTCGTTAACGCTTTCTAAAACTTTTTCACGTTTCTCTTTATCAAAAACAGAGATATAAATTTTTGTGTGTTTTAGATCCGGACTAACTTTAACATTAGTAACGGTTATAAGACTCAGTTTTGGATCCTGAAGTTTGTGAAGGAAAATTAAACTGAGTTCTTCTTTAATAAGACTCGAAACTTTATCTAATCTATGAGACATTTTTACTCTAATTTCTTCTTGGTTTCAATCATCTTGAATGCTTCTATAATATCGCCGGGTTTAATATCATTGAAGTTGGCAATACTTACACCGCATTCAAATCCTTTTTCAACTTCGCGCACATCATCTTTAAATCTTCTTAGTGAACTTATTTCGCCTTCGTAAACCGCAATACCGTCTCTAAACAAACGGACTTTATTGCTTCTCATAATTTTTCCGTCTTGAACAGAACATCCGGCAATTGTACCGGCTTTAGGTACTTTGAAAATATCTTTGACCTGAAGTGTGGCAACAACTTCTTCCGAAACAACCGGAGAAAGCATTCCTTCAAGAGCAGATTTTATTTCGTTGATTGCATCATATATAATGTTGTAAAGACGAATATCAACTTTCTCAGATTCGGCAAGTTTACGCGCGTTTGTATTCGGTCTTACGTGGAATCCGACTATTATTGCGCCCGAAGCTGCAGCTAAAAGAACATCACCTTCGGAAATTGCACCTACCGCTTTATGAATTACACGAACTGAAACTTCTTGGTTAGACAATTTCATCAATGAATCAGATAACGCTTCGATTGAACCGTCCACGTCACCTTTAACAATCACAGGCAATTCTTTAAATCCGCCATGGCTGATTTGATTTGCAATTTCATCAAGAGTAATATGATGAACCTGACGATGATCTTGTTCGCGTTTTATCTGCATGCGTTTCAAACTTATATCGCGGGCTTCGCGTTCAGATGCCGCAATGTGGAATATATCTCCCGCCTGCGGTGCAGATTCAAATCCAAGAACAAGAACCGGAGTTGAAGGACCGGCTTCAAAAACTTTTTTACCGCGCTCATCAAACATTGCGCGTACTCGACCGTGCACAACTCCAGCTATAAACGGATCACCAATTCTCAATGTTCCTTTTTGAACAAGAACAGTTGCGGTAACACCTTTTCCTTTATCAAGTTGTGATTCAATAATTGTTCCGCGTGCTAAACGGTCAGGATTAGCTTTCAAGTCCAGCAATTCTGCCTCAAGAACTAATTTTTCCAGAAGAAGGTCAACATTCTTTCCAAGTTTAGCGGAGATTTCAACGCATTGATATTTTCCTCCCCATTCCTCAACCAGAATATTTCTTTCTGCAAGCTGCTGTTTAATTCTTTCAATATTGGAATTGGGTTTATCAATTTTATTGATTGCAATAATGATCGGAACATTAGCCGCAAGTGCGTGATTGATTGCTTCAACGGTTTGAGGCATCACCGCATCATCTGCCGCTACAATTAGTACTACGATATCAGTAACGCGGGCACCGCGTGCGCGCATTGCTGTAAATGCTTCGTGACCGGGTGTATCTAAAAATGTTACTTGTCTGTTTTCATCAATCATTACTTTATAAGCGCCGATGTGCTGTGTAATTCCTCCGGCTTCTCCGGCAACAACATTCGCACGGCGTATATAATCCAGCAAAGATGTTTTTCCGTGATCTACGTGTCCCATAATTGTAACAACAGGAGGGCGGAATTTAAGTGTTTCTTCCGGATCCGGAACATCGGCATCAACATCGGACTGATATTCTTCTTCAAGTTCTATTTCAAATCCAAAGTCATCGGCTATCAAGGTTATGGTTTCAACATCAAGACGCTGATTGATAGAAACCATCAGACCTAGACCTATACATTTTTGAATTACATCGCTCACAGAAACGCCCATCAAATTAGCGAGTTCGTTCACGGCAATGAATTCACTTACTTTTATTTTTGTTTTATCTAATTCTTTCTGCTGAAGAATTTGATTTTGAATTTCTTCTTTCTCTTTTCTCTTTTTCTTTCTTGCAGAAGCTCTTCCCCCAACTGCAGATTCATCAATACTAAGAAGAGTTCTCTTGATTGCATCTTCAACTTCGCGTTTATCAATTTCAAGACGTTTAATTTTTCTTTTTTTCTTAGCTACCGTTACTTCTTCCGGTGCTTGACCCGGCACAGTAGCTTTTTTCTTTGTCTTAAGAATTTTCTTTTTCTTTTTATTTTTTTCTGCTTCTTCCTGAGCCGGTGTTAATGGTTGAGCAGGTTTTTGAGCGGCGGGTGCTTCTTTAGATTCAACTTTATCACGCCGAGGTTTGAGATCAACCTTACCAACAATTGTTAAACCTTTTTTTCTTCCTTCGAGAGCTATTTCGGTTTCTGTTCTATAAGATTTTTTTACTTCCGCCGGTTCTTCAACAGGAACAACGGGCTCTTCAACTACAGGTTCCGGCACTTCTTCAACAGGCTCTTCCGTCTGTATAGTTTCAACAACAGGCGGCTCAACATGAACTTCTTCAACCTTTTCAACTTTCTCGATTTTCTGGTCAACAGGTTTTTCTTCTACAACCTTTGGCGCAGTTTCAACCGGAGCTTCGGGTTCATCGTGTTCGGTTCTTTTTTTCTGAAAGTCCGAAATCTTTTTATAATGCTTTTCAGCTTTTTCAATATCTTTTTTGAAGAATGATTTAATTTCCGCAACCATCTCATCGGTCAATAAAGCCATGTGAGATTTTACTTCATAACCTTTCTTTTGTAAAAGTTCCACCAATGATTCAGTAGAAAGATTATACTCCGCAGCAAATTTGTAGAGACGTAATTTTTTTTCTTTAGCAGTGTCCGGCATTGTATGATTATCCGTTTAAGTGTTCTGTTTATTCTTCTTCTTCAAATTGATTTTCAAGAATTTCGATTATCTGTTTAGCTTTCTCTTCGTCAAGCCCTTCAATTTCTTTCAGCTTATCAATTCCGGCGGCAAGAACTTCCAATGCGGTATCTAACCGGTTATTGATCAGCAAGTCAACCATCTCTGTGCCTAATTCTTCTCTGAGTTCTATCAACTCAATATCTTCGTCATATTCTTCGAATGGTTTTTCTAATCTTATTACTTCTATTTCGTAACCGGATAGTTTAATTGCAAGACGAATGTTAACGCCGTTTCGTCCTACTATTAACGATACTTGATCACTATCGGCAGTTACAACACATTTCTTTGCTTCTTCATCAACTTCGATCTGTTTTAATTTAGCCGGGGCAATACATCTTTGAATGAAAACGACCGGATCTTCTGAATAGTTAATAACATCAATATTCTCATTGTTCAACTCGCGTACAATTGCATGAATACGAACACCCTTCATACCAACGCAAGCGCCTACGGCATCAATACGCGGATCGCTCGATTCAACAGCAATTTTAGCTCTTTCACCGGGTTCGCGTGCAATACCTTTGATTTCAATTACACCGTCATAAATTTCCGGAATTTCGATTTCAAATAATCTTCTTAAGAAAAGATTATCAGCACGAGAAACTAAAATGACCGGTCCGTTCGGAGTTTTTTTAACATCTTTAACAACAGCGCGTACTGTATCGCCTTTTCTGTATTTTTCTCGCGGAATTTGTTCGTGACGAGGTAAGAGCAATTCGTTCTTGTTATGATTAACAAGTACATCATTTCTTCTTACTTGATAAATATCTCCTACAACAATCTCACCAAGCATCTCAACATATTCGTTATAAACTATATCTTTTTCGATCTCTCTAATTTTCTGATTCAAACTTTGGCGCGCAAGGTTTATTAGTCTTCTTCCAAATTCTTTCAACTCTATTTTTTGAACGAAATCTTCGCCTACTTCAAGACCGTCCTCATTTCCTTTTTCATTCAATTCATCAATACTAATTTCAGTAGCCGGATCATTTACGGTATCAACAATAGATCGTTCAAGAAATATTTCTATATCTCCCTTATCCATGTTAACAACAACATCATACTTGGCTTCTAAACCAAATTTCTTTTTTACCATAATCCCAAAGATTTCTTCTATGATACCTGCAAGAACGTCTTTATCAAGACTTTTCTCGCGGACCATTTGAGCAAAGGATTCTACTATTTCGGTGTTCATTTATTACTCCTCTGTGATCAAAAACTAATTAAAACTTTTGCTTTGGTAATGCTGTTAAAATTTATTTTATACTCCGCTTCTTTTATGGCAAAGATGAGATCTTCTCCTTCGATGCGAATAAGTTTAGCGGTTATTTTTTTTTCGCCGTCTTCTGTATACTCAATTTCAAATTTCCGGTTGATATGCTTAAAGTACTGAACCAAAAATTTAAGCGGACGTTCGGCACCGGGCGAAGAAACATCCAGCCGGTAATTCGATTCGACTAAATTTTCCGAATCAATTGCTTCGGTAAGATCCCTGCTTACATTTGCGCAATCAACGGCGGTGATTCCTTTTTCGCCATCGATAAATACTTCGATGATTCGCAGATGATTGTCGCCGCGTAGGATCAGATCAACCAGTATAAAGCCGTGAGCTTTTACAATTTCTTCGATTCTGTTGTTAATTTGCTGCTTTTCCATATTCTATAAATAAAAATCGCCCTCGAGGGGCGAAATGGACGGCACAAAGGTAGGAAGAATAGCTTGAAATAGCAAAAGGAATTAACGATTTGATTTGGGCATCAATCTATCTTAAATGACGCGCTAACTACCGCAGTAATCTCCTTTTCAATCGAAGTCGCATCGTTCATTCCGTAATCCGAAACCAGATTTGAATTTACTGGTGTAATTTGAATTACGCCCATTCTTGCATTTCTAAGAGGTCCAAGAGAGCGTCCGGTAGCTTCTGCAATTTTTGCGGCACGTTCCATTGCGTTTTTAGATGCTGCCGCCTGAACCTCGATTTTCAAATCATCAATCTTGGTATAAAGATATTCCGGCGCATCAACATTTATATCCAGACCTTTTTCCACCAGTGTACTTAGCGAAAGAGAAAGCTCTTTAATTTTTTTTACGTCATTCGATTTTATTTCGAATCGCTGATTGTAAACATAACCAAGAACTTTCTGTGTTTGAGCTCCGTTTGGTGCTATTTCAAAAATCGGGTAACCGTTAATGCTGAAAATTTCAATCTGGTCTATTGTAAAACCTTTATCTGCTAAATATTTTAATACAGTCGGCATCTGCTGCTGAACAATTTGGTAAGCAATCTTTCTATCACTGCCGGATGCTTGAAGTGTAGCGCGTTGAATTCCGAGATCCGAAACGATAGATTTTTTTGCCGAACCGGTAACGGTAATTGTTTGATCGGCATTCTTTGTGGATTTCCAAACTATAGAAAAAATAATTACCGAAAGAACAATCGCTCCGGCAAGAATTGATACCGGAATTAAGTACTTGTATTTGTCGTTCATAGCTTTTGCCCCTTTATTTATTACATGGAAGATAATCTCTAAAAAGAAAAGTTCATAAATATTTTTTAGAGAAGAATATGAGAATAGAGAATTTAGTTTTTAATCTTGGTTAGTATCTCATCGCAGATTGCGTAACCTTTGGGAGTAAAGGAAATAAAATTGTTTTTTGTTGTTAAAAAATTTTCCTCTCTCAATTGAGTAAGAAAATTTTTGTTTTGCTCAAACCAATTTCTGCCGAAAAGATTTTTTAGCTCATCCAGATCGAGTCCTTTGCTGCGAAGTGCCAACATCACGTATTCCTCCAGCATTTCATTTTGTGATAAATTTTCTTCACCAATAACAGCGTGTCCGTTCTTTTCAATTGCGTTGTTGTACAAATTAAGAGCGGAATAATTCCACCATCGTTTACCACCTGCCTTGCCGGTAGGCAAGTTTACGAATGAATGGGCTGATGTACCAAAGCTGAGGTAATCTTTATATCTCCAATATGCATTGTTATGAACGCACTCTTTGCCTTCACGCGCAAAGTTTGAGACTTCGTACTGAATAAAGCCGTGGTTGGTTAAAAAGTCAATTGTGAATTCGTACAAGTCTGCATCGTAATCTTCGCTCTGCATTTTAACTTTGCCGTCAAGAACCATCTTATTCAGAATTGTTCCGTGCTCAAGAATTAAACTGTAAGAAGAAATATGATTGATCGGAAGTTTTATTGCTTGTTCAAGATTTGAGCGCCAAATTTCCTTTGTCTGCTTTGGCAAATTGAAAATTAGATCAATGCTGATGTTATCAAATCCCGAATTCGCGGCATCTTGAACAGTTTTAATTGCCGTTTTTGAATCGTGAATGCGCGTGAGAAATTTTAATTCATCTTCATCAAAAGATTGAATGCCAATGCTGATTCTATTTATTCCAATCTCTCTAAATTTTTTCAACTTTTCTTTACTTACTGTTCCGGGATTTGTTTCAAGTGTAATTTCAGCATCGTCTGTAAATTGAAAATTCTTTTTCAGATGCTGAATTATTTCAGCAATGTATTCCGGTTCCATAAAAGAAGGAGTGCCTCCACCGAAAAAGAGAGAAATAATTTTTCTATCTGCGGAATATTTCCCGGCAAAAAATTCGATCTCTTTTTTCAATGCAATTAAATAGGAAGAAACATTTTCGTAAGATACAATGGAATAGAAATCGCAATAGATGCATTTATGATCGCAGAAAGGAATGTGTATGTAAATTGCTGTTTCTTTCAATGGAACTCTTTACAATAATTTCTATGCAAAGATAAAAAAGAAAAGGGGCTTGTTCAGCCCCTTTAATGAAGAATAAATCTTTATGATTTTAGAAACCGAATGAAACACCAGCACTTGCGGTTTTTGTTTTTGCAAGTTTATAGTCTGCATTAATGTTTAGAATTCCAAGATGAATATTCAGACCAACAACGGCGCTGCTTGTATTTTCGCCTTCCATTTCCATGCTGATGTGAGCTTTAACAGGAACGCCATTCAAAGTTTGATTTGATATATAATCGTAGCTTACAGTTGTCTTTGAAGATTCCGTTGTTAAGCCGACGTAAGGAGTAACAGAGATTATAAATCCAAATGTCTTGCTTGCATAAATACCCATTTGTGTTGCTTTACTTTCAAAGATAGAACCGACTGTAAGTTTCTGTGTAAAAATTCCAACAGTTAAATCAAGCGGTAAAGGATTTGGAAACCAAACACCCGGATTATGAATTATGCCAGCTCCGAAATATTTGAATTTACCCATATCCTTTATATCTATATCCGGCAAATATCTAACAGCGACATTTGTTCCGAAGACTGTACCAACAGTTAATTGTGCGGCTGCGGTTGGAAATGCAGGAATGCCATCGAGAAATCCTTTTACTTCCTGAACAGCAACATTATATGCCTGGACGGTATACGAAGTAGAACCAGAAGTAACTGTTTGACCAGGAAACTGAATCTTCAAATAATCATTCTTGCTTCCGACTATAGTCGGTCCGGAGAAATTAACATTGAACTGTTGGGCAACAATTTGTTGTTTTAAATTATTGTAATTCGTTTGACCAATTGTTGCAGGTGTATAATTTGAACCTTGTAGAATCTGGTCTACTTGCGAGCCGGAGAAATAAAAACCTCCGCTAGCAGTAAAATTTTTAACATCGCTTGGAAAGAAAGAACCCATTGCCACGATTTTCAGATCTAGATGAAATCCCAATTTAGTTTGTGAAGGAAATTGAGAGACCCAGCCCGAATTTAAATTTGAGCCGAATGCAGAGATAACCGGTTTTACATAAGCTTTTCCAACAGTAGATGAAAGCTTGGAAAGCGTCTCATCTAAACTTTGCGCTTTAAACGAAGAAGAAAAAACTAAACCGAGAATTAATATTAATGATAGTAGCCTTTTACTCATTACGTCCTCCGGGATTTGTTGTTTTATCTTAGTTGGAATTTAATGAACAAAATATTTAACACAAAGAGAATATTAAGTGAAAAGTCAATCTGTGCTTGAAAACAATCTTATTTTTTTTCTAAACCCATCAGCTCTCTGGCTCCGTTTAGAGCCGATTCGGTTATTTTTTCTCCGCTCATCAGTTTAGCAACTTCTTTTATCCGGTCATCATCGTTCAATTTGCTGATGGAACTTACTACCCGGTCGCCGGATTTTTTCTTTTCAACTGCAAAATGATTATCGGAGAGTCCGGCAATTTGAGGAAGATGAGTAATGGCAACTATCTGATGAAATGAAGCAAGCGATTTTAAAACTTGCCCCACTTTCTGCGCAATTCTTCCGCTTACACCGGTATCAATTTCGTCAAAGATTAAAATTGGAAGACGGTCAGACTTTGCAAGAATAGATTTCAATGCAAGCATTATGCGCGATATTTCTCCGCCGGATGCAACTTTAACTAACGGTTTAGGGTCTTCTCCGGCATTTGTAGAGACAAAGAATTCAACTTCATCGTAACCGCGGTTATTGAACTTATACTTTTTGCCGTCTGACAAGATAAAATTTTCATCGTTTCCATCTGCGGTTTGATTTATAATTTTTGCTTCGAAGATAGAATCCGATATGCCAAGAGACTTAAGCGCTTCTTCAATTTCCTTTTTAATTTTTTTAGAAATTGATTTTCTCTCCAGTGAAAGTTTTTTTGCAATTACACCGCAATCTTTCCTCGCTTCATTTATCAATTTATCTAACTCAGAAATCTTTGTGCTGAAATTTTCCGCAAGTTCATATTCTTTGCCAATTTTTTCGCGGTGTTCAATAACTAAATTTATCGAGCCACCGTATTTTTTCTTTAAGAGATTGATTGCGCCCAGCCGCAGCCTTGCTTCTTCTAACCGTTCCGGTTCAATATCAATTCTCTCTTTATAACTTCGCAAGAAGGAAGAAATTTCATTCAAGATTGCAAATGCGGATTCACATTCGCCTAGTTTCTCTAAAAATGATTTGTCAATCCGCGCGAGTTCTGCTAGTTTATTCTTTGTTTCGCCAAGACGGTCTTGAATAGAATTTTCAGCATCGTACAGATTTTCATAAATCTCGTTAGCGGCGGAGAGCAACTTTTCAGAGTTCTCAAGAATTTTCAATTCTTCTTCCAGTTTTTCTTCTTCGCCGGATTGAGGATTTACTTCATCAATCTCTTTAATCTGAAATTCGTAAAGCTCTTTTTTCTCGCGAAGTAAATTTTCTTTATCGCTCAGTTCACGGAATTCTTTTAAAAGTGAATTTAATTTTTGATGAGCAGATCTAAATTTTTCCAAATCACTTTCAAGATTTGAAAAATCATCAAGCATTTCTATGTGAGTTTCTGTCCGCAGTAAAGATTGATGTTCATGCTGACCGTGCAGGTCAACTAGCAAATCGCCTATTTCTTTAATGAGATTAAGTGTAACGGGTGTATCGTTTAGAAAACATCTGTTGGTTCCTTTTAAGGATATTTCGCGCCGGACAATCAGGTCATCATTATTTTCAAGATCATTTGCCGCGAGTAATTCTCTTACTTTCTTATTTCCCTTTACGTCAAAGATTCCTTCAACAACAGATTTCTCCGTGTCTTTGCGGACAACTTCGGTTGACGCGCGTTCTCCGAGAAGTAATCCCATTGCATCAATTAAAATTGATTTACCTGCGCCAGTTTCTCCGGTGATGATATTCAGACCTTTGCCAAATTCAACATGGATATTCTCGATGAGAGCGTAATCTTTAATGAGAAGCGATTTGAGCATATTGTTTTGATTTATTTCGATGCGAATATTGCGAATACGGTCTTAACTATCAAGTCAGTAACTTTCTAAAATTGCAATTGCTTTTATTCATTACAGATTAAAAGATGGATTAAGTAATAAACTTCTTCTCAGATTCACAATTATATAATTTGACTAGTGGTCTATTCTTTTCATATATTCGCTCACCAAATTTTATTACTCTTTGTAACTGATAGAAAATAACGCGGATTATATCGCGGGGTGGAGTCCCGATCAATCGGGAGTAGCTCGTATAGGGCTCATAACCTCTTGAAATAAAAATTACACCGCGGGGTGGAGCAATTGGTAGCTCGTCGGGCTCATAACCCGAAGGTTCTAGGTTCAAGTCCTAGCCCCGCTACAAAGAAAGCCCGAAAATAAAAATTTTCGGGCTTTTTACTTTTTAAACCGAATAATTTAATTCCACTAAACTTTTATCCTATATAGCTTTCCTATCCTTACATACTTCACAATTACAATGCTCATAAATTTCTTCATAGTCGTAATCAATCGTTAATTCTTCCCCGGCTTTAATATCACGTTCAGCAACCAGAACAAGAGAAGATTCATCCCGGTCATCTACGTAACAGTTCGGCATGCAAAAATGATTCAAATTTCTTATTACCTCAGTCTTAAAAGTATCTATGTAATTATCTCCATTACAAAAGATGTAAACATTTCCTTCTTCATCCTCTCTGCGGATACATTCCGCCTCATCTATAACTTCACCTTCGATAATACAAATTATCTGATCTGCGGAAATATCAATCTTAGTCAAGATTCCTTTTCCATGAAGTGGAGATTCTTTTACTTCTAATTCTCTTTCCAAATATGTTCTTTCATACTGCATTTATGCTAGCCGTTAAATTGTTGTTGCAAATGTAGCGATTTTCGGCGAGAAAATTTTTGAGCACTGTCCATACCATAAAAAAATATCGAGAGAAAAGTTTTACTTGATGAAACAACCCAAAATAATGAGTGTGTTTTTGGCACTTTTTTCCAACGATCCATGTTATATGTTTTATATAGAAAAATCAGAGAGTTGAAAAGATGGAAAGCTGGATTGGGCTTTTTATTATACTTCTTCTTATTGCTCTTATTTCTCCAAGAGCAATTAAAATTTTTAAGGATTTTAAGTCTGACAACGATTAGAATACAGATGTAAAGTCCAGACAATTCCTTTCATTAACAGACCTCATCAATACAAGCAATTTAATTCAGCACAATTCCATTATAATATTCCAATGCCCGCATATATATGTCGTTTTTAAATTTTCGAGAAACCTTTTGATTTGCACCTCGTCTTAACTCATGAAAGTGAAAACAAACCATTTTGAATCGCAAAAAAACCATAAACAAAAGCAAGTGAGGAAAAGATGAAAACAAGAATGTTCTTCGGATTCCTGATTCTCTCCACATTGCTATTCACAACATATGCTTTTGCAG
>JAKAMS010000380.1 GCA_021812745.1 Bacteroidota bacterium
TCAGTTTTTCTGCTTCTTTTACTGTAATATTTTTCCGGTTATGATTACGTCCCCTATCGTGAGGACCAAGTTGAAGCGCCGGCCACTTACTGACTATGAAATTATTTGAGCCGATCGAATTGAAAATATCTTCAAAACTCTGCTGGATTGCTCCAATAGCAGTCATTACAATTATAATAGAAAAAAGTCCGACCGTTATACCAAGTAATGTAAGGGAGGAACGAAGTTTGTTCGCAATAATTGAACTGAGAGCGAGTTTTATACTTTCAAATATTTGCATAATTCTTACTCATATCGTAATGAATCAACCGGGTTGAGTCTCGATGCTTTCCAGGCAGGCAAAAAGCCGGAGATAATTCCAACCATTGCAGAAATAAATAAAGCTAATAGAACAACATCAAGCGGCATAGCAGTTGGCAAGAATTGATTAATGATAAGACTAAGTGGAAATGAAATCATTAAACCGATAATTCCGCCCATTAGGCAAAGTATAGCTGACTCTGCTAAAAATTGAAGCAGAATTGACCATGTTTTTGCACCAATTGCTTTTCTCACGCCGATCTCTCTAGTCCTTTCTGTAACAGATACAAACATGATATTCATGATTCCGATTGCACCAACAAATAATGAGAGAGCTGTAATAACAATTCCGGCTATTGCTACAATTCCAATTGTCTTATCGTACATATCTTTCAGTGCTTCTTGCTGATTGATTGCAAAGTCGTCCGGTTTATCAAGCGGAACTTTTCTAATTACACGCATTGCCGCAATGATCTCTTCTTTAGCATCTTGAATTTTATCAACATCGCCAATCTTGATGTCTATTCTTAATCTCTGACGTCTATTACTGATCACAGTTTCAAAAGTCTTTAACGGCATTATTACCTGACCATCCATACTGAATGAGCCCATCATACCGCTTCCCTGCTTTTCCAAAACACCTATGACCTGCATCGGTATGTTATTAATTTTTATCATATTGTTAATGGGACTTTCAGCAGGGAAAAGTTCGTTAGCAATATCTTTCCCAATTACACAAACTCTTCTTCCTGAGCGTACATCAAGTTCAGTTAAAAATCTGCCTTGTTCGGGATTTACATTTCCGGTTTTCTGATACTCTTCTGTTGTACCATAAACAAGCGTAGCCTGAACGGATTTTTCTTTTCGCTTGATTGTAGCTCCGAAGCTGCTTTTGCTCGGTGCCATCGCCTCATAATTCTTCAGCACACTTCGTAATTTTTCATACTGTTCATATGTAATATCTTTTCTATTACGAAATTGACTCCAGTCTCTCATTGCGAACCACGGATATTTATCAACATACAGAACATCGCTTCCAAAAGAAGATATGCTTGAAATGAATGCTTCTCTTAGACCTACCATTGCGGTAGACATTGTGGTAACTGCAACTATACCAATAATAATTCCAAGTGTGGTTAAAATTGAGCGAAGTTTGTTCGCGCGAATTGCTGTAAAAGCAATTAGAAGTATTTCCCGAAATTCAACAATAAAAATTTTCATAGAGCAAAATATTCAATATGAAGATAGAAATGCAATTATAAAAAAATAAAAAAGGTCTTCCGAAAACGAGAGACCTTTTTTGTAAATCAACTAAAATTGATTACTCATAGCGCAAAGCTTCAATCGGGTCTAAGTTGGATGCTTTATATGCCGGGTATGTACCGAATGTTACACCGATAATAACGCAAAGTAATACGCCTATAATTACCCAGTCTATTGGTATAACAGCAGAAGCCTTTAAGAGTGACCCAGCAATATTCCCAATGACAATGCCAAGGATTATTCCTAATATTCCACCCATCAAGCAGAGCGTAACAGCTTCAGTTAAAAACTGAATCAGTATATTAAATTTTTTTGCACCTACTGCTTTTCTAATACCAATTTCACGAGTCCTTTCTGTGACAGATACCAGCATAATATTCATTATTCCGACACCTGCGGCAAGCAGAGCTATCGCTGCAATAACAACAGAACCGATTCTTACTCCAGCAGTAATATTGTTAATTTGTGTAAGCATTGATTCATTAGAAAATATTTCGAAATTATCCGGCTTTCCCGCCGGTACTTTTCTTATAGTTCTTAGATATCCTGAAGCAAGATCAATTAGTTCGTTATATGAATCTTTATCATGTCCCATAACTGTTATGTTGATGCTCCTTGAATGTTTTCCGTAAAAATTTTGAAAAGTAGTTATTGGTATTACAGCAAAGTTATCCTGACTCTGCCCAAAAGCTCCACCTTGTGTTTCGAGCACTCCAATTACTTTTAACTTGTGTCCGTCCATAGTTACGGTCTGGCCGACAGCACTAAAATTTGGGAACAATTTTTTAGCAATGTCACCACCAATGACAACATATGTCTCATATCGCTGAACGTCGCGATCATTGAAAGCACGCCCGTCTTCAACTGTCCATTTATTATTTGGGAATGCCTCTGGAGTTGTTCCGGCAACTTGAATATTTGGATTTGTTTCCCGGTTGCCGACTTTGAATAATTTACCAAAGACCCATTGCTCTGCACCAACATATTTGGCTTCCACAAGTTTCTCTTTCAATTGATAATATTCTTCTAGTGTAATATCCGGACGGTTTCTAAAACTTGCACGATCGTTTGGGCCATTATTGAAGACGGGAAATTTCTGAATCTGAAATGTATTCTGCCCTAGCATTGATACACCTTCTTGAATGCTTTTCTGTAACATTTCGATTATAGTGCTGATAGCAATTATGGAAAATATACCTACAACAATACCTAAGATTGTCAGTGCCGAACGGAGCTTGTTTGAGCGGAGAGAAGCAAGAGCAATTTTTATGACTTCCAAAATTCTCATTAGACTTACCTCCATGCTTATTTAATTTATAAATTAAATAACGGCTCTAATATAAAGCCGTTATCACAGCATGATCGGAAATGGAGAGAATATTTTATTCGTACCGGAGAGCTTCTATAGGGTCAAGGCTCGAAGCTTTGTAAGCGGGGTATGTTCCGAAACTAACTCCAATTAAAACACATAGCATAACACCGATAATTACCCAATCAATTGGAATAACAGCCGATGCCTTTAAGAAAGAGCCAGCCAGATTGCCTACTAAAACACCTAGTATTATTCCAGCTATACCGCCTATTAAACTTAGCGTAACTGATTCTGCCAGGAATTGAAAAAGTATATTTTTCTTTTTAGCACCGATTGCCTTTCTAATACCAATTTCACGCGTTCTTTCAGTAACTGAAACCAACATGATGTTCATAATTCCAACGCCAGCGGCAAGTAAAGC
>JAKAMS010000381.1 GCA_021812745.1 Bacteroidota bacterium
TAAGAGAAATTATTATTGAGATGAAGCAAAAAGGAAAAGTAATAATTTTTTCAACTCATTTAATGGATTTTGCAGAAAAAATGTGCGACCATATTGTTATGATTGATCATGGTAAAATCATTCTTAAAGGAGCTTTGAAAGATATAAAATCGAAATATTCGCAGAAAAATGTAAGTCTAACTTATGATGGAGATATATCATTCTTGGCTTCTAATCCAATGGTTGAGAGCATTGCAGATTACGGTAACACAACCGGCATTAAATTGAAAGATGCAAACCAGACACAGCAGTTGTTACGACTGCTTTTAGATAAAAACGTAACAGTCAAAAAATTTGATGCAAATGATATTTCACTACAGGAAATTTTTATAGAACTTGCCGGGCATGAAGTGGGCACAAACGGTAAGGAGGTGCGTAATGTTTAATTATCGAGTTTTAGCTGTAATTAAAAGAGAGCTTCGCGAAAAATTATTTTCGAAAGCGTTTATCATTTTAACACTTATGATACCGGGCATAATTATTGTCTTCGGTGGTGTTCAAGCGCTTCTCTTTACTACAGAAAGCAAAGGACTTAAATTCGACTTTGTTGTTGAAGACGGTACATTGCTTGAGAAATTTCAGAATGAATTTTCGCAGCAGGATTTTGTTACTAAAAAACATTATGTATTTAATTATTTATCTATGACCCGGGAAGATTTTACAAGATATGTTCAGAATAAAAAACAAGAAATCATAGATGAAAAAATAACGGGTATTATTTTTGTTCCGTCAAGCGCACTTAAAGATAAAAAAATTGAATACTACGCAAAAACTCCGCAAAACATTTCTCTTTCACGCGAATTAGAAAGACCAATAAATAAAATATTTCTAAATATTTTCTTTAAGAGCAAATCACTCTCAACGGAAGATCTTGATTTTGCAAGAAGCGGCGTTGACTTTACAGGGTTTAAGGTTTCTAAAGATGAAAAAATCGCTCAAGAAGGGTACGGAAATATTGTGCTTTCTTATGCGCTTTCAATTCTACTTTACATTAGCCTTTTAATGATCGGACAGATGGCGATGCAGTCGGTTATTGAAGAGAAAGGAAGTAAAATTGTTGAAGTGATTTTATCTTCAGTAAGCGCAAAAGAATTAATGACGGGAAAAATATTGGGCTCTGCTATAACCGGAGTGGCACAAATGGCTGTTTGGCTAGGAACCATTCTAGCCGTTGCTTCTTCTGCATTAATTGCCTTACCACCGGAAATTACTATGAACGTCAAACCCGATCTTGTAATTTATGTACTGTTAAATTTCTTTATTGGTTTGGTTTTGTTCGTCGGTTTATTTTCAATGATGGGAGCTATTTTCGATAACGCTCAAGATGCAGCATCTGGAAATATGCCAATAATGATGTTGATAATAATTCCGTTTTTTATCGCAATGTCAATGATGGAAAATCCCAATAAACCATACATTGAAATTGCATCATTATTCCCGTTCGCATCTATTATCGTAATGCCGGCAAGATTGGCATTGATTGATGTACCAGTATGGCAACAAGTACTTGCGGTTTTAATAAATCTGTTAACAATTTATGCGTTGTTTCCAATTGCAGGTAAAATTTATCGAATCGGGATTTTACGAAGTGGTAAAAAACCAAAATGGTCTGAAGTTGTTAAGTGGCTAAAGTATAAATATTAACCGAATAAATGTAGAGACGCAGAGTTCTGCGTCTCTATTTAAATTATGAATGAACAAGAATTATATCCGTCTCTCGTAGAAAAGCTTCATAAAGATTTTTCTCTTGCAGACAATTCTCTTCCTGCGGTTAATAATCTGCCGCTCATCAGAGAACACCTTATCAAAAAAGTCGCTGAATTAATTTCCAGAGATTACGACCGCTTTCTAAATAATCTTTACCGCATTGACGTGAACGAAAAGAAAGTGAGCGAGATACTCCATTCAAAAGACCGGACAACAATTCCAGAAAAACTTGCAGACCTAATTATTGAACGCCAACTGCTGAGAGTTAAAACTCAAATGCTCTACCGCGAAGGAAAATTTTAGCTTATAAAAAGTCTCTTCTTTCAAGCTGTATTATTTCTGACTATTTTTGAATTGACTCTTTGCCAACATTAGCGGTTCATAATGGTTAATAGATTTCTAAAAAAATATCCCATAATTGATTACGCCGCAATTGCATTTGGTTCTGCGATAATGGCAATCGGCATCGGCGTTTTTCTTGTGGACGCAAAAGTTGTTCCCGGCGGAGTGAGCGGTCTTGCTATGGCAATTCATTATCTTACCGGACTTTCTGTTGGTATGCTTATCTGGCTCTTCAACATTCCTCTTTTTCTGTGGGGATTAAAAGAGCTCGGAAAACAATTCGGTTTGCGCACATTCGTTGGATTCACACTCAATTCTTTTTTTATTGATCTTTTCAGGGGAGATATTCCGGGATTAAATTACATCCGCCTTCAGGATTCTGCCACAATGCGGGATCTTTTTAAAAATGATTTTCTGTTTATGATTCTTATCGGATCGGTTTTAATTGGAGTTGGGCTTGGAATCATTTTTAAATTCAAGGGAACAACTGCCGGCTCCGATATAATTGCATCAATCATGCATAAGCGCTATGGAATTAAACCGGGACAGGCAATCATGTTCACCGATTTTTTTGTTATATCGCTCGCCGGAATAATTATTGAGTTAAGACATCTCTCGCCGGATCGTCCCGCACTTGTGCTGACTTTTTACGCTATTTTTCTCTTGTTCATTTCATCTAGATTGATTGATGTTATTATTGACGGATTTGATTACGCACGCGCGGCATACATTATCTCCGATAAGTTTATTGAAATCTCCGAAGCAATTATGAAAGATCTCGGTCGTGGCGTTACAGCTGTTGATACACGAGGAGTTTACAAAAATATTGAACGTGAAATGCTTCTTACTGTAGTTCCGCTCCGCGAAGTAACAAAGCTCGTAGACGTTGTTAAAGAAGTTGACCCTCACGCGTTTGTAATAATCTATAATGTTCACGAAGTTCTTGGCGAGGGATTTAGGAGAAGGATTTGATTCATTAGCCGCTCAAAAAATGTAACTATTCAATTTAACTTTTATGCCGCCTAACATTTATAAAACACAATCCTTGTTTTCCCCTATGTCTTGAAATTTCACATTTTTAAAATTCTTGCCCAAACTGATACAATATTCAGCTAAACACACTTCATTTTTGATTCGGAAACACAAGTTCTTGCTGGCACAATGATTGAGTTATATAGAACAAATAAGCACCCTCTTATTTAAGAAA
>JAKAMS010000382.1 GCA_021812745.1 Bacteroidota bacterium
CGCTCGTGGATGTTTACTACATCATAGAAATCTTTTCTACAAAAGAATATTTCCGCGTGCTTGAGGTTCAGCATGATTCCGAATACCTCAAATATTTTTTAGAATTTCATGCCGAGGAGATAAAAAAGTTTATACCGACTTTCTCTTTTCAACCGAGCGAACATTGGATTGTATTGTTTGTGTTGAGAGACACTGTTCCCGCCGGACTTGTATGCGCGGAATATCATGACGAAGATCATCTCTTTATTAATCTAGATTACGCTATGCCCGGCTACCGGGATCTTAAAGTAGGGAAATATGTCTTTCCAAAAATCTTTGAAAGACGAAAAGTAAAAAAAATCTATAGCGAACCGGGCAATAGTAAGCATGAACAATATCTAAGACGAATTGGATTTGTTAAGACAACGCTGGATTCAAAAACGGTTTATTCTCTCGAAAACAATCTAAAATAATTATTAAAGAAAAAATGTCTGGAACAAAAATAATATTTGAAGCGTGTGTTGATTCAATCGAATCGGCATTGGCGGCTCAAGACGGCGGCGCGGATAGAATTGAATTATGTGCCGATCTTCTTGAAGGAGGCACAACGCCTTCCGCCGGCACAATTGACTTGGTTTGTAAACACGTTAATATTCCGATAATGGTAATGGTCAGACCGCGGGGCGGCGATTTTTGTTATTCCGATCTTGAATTCGAAGAGATGAAGCGTGATATAGAATTTATAAAACAATTTAACGTTGCCGGTATTGTTCTCGGAATTTTGCGTGAAGACGGAACCGTTGACAAAGAAAGAACTAAAGCATTGATTCAAGCAGCGCGACCGATGCAAATCACTTTTCACCGCGCATTCGATATGACGCGCAATCCGTTTGAAGCCCTTGATGATTTGACGGAACTCGGAATAGAGAGAGTGTTAACGTCCGGACAAGAATCAAATGTTGTTGAAGGAGTAGAAACGTTGAAAAAATTAGTAGAGAAAGCCGGGGGCAAAATTATAATTATGCCCGGCGGCGGAGTAAATGAAAATAACGTTTCACAAATTATTGCTCGGTGCGGTGTTAAAGAGATTCACGGCTCGGCAAGAGAGAAAAAAGAGAGCCGGATGAAATTCCGGAATCCAAAAACAACAATGAGCGATTCCCAAAATATGCCGGAGTATGAATTGATGATTACCTCCGCGGCAAGAATCCGCGCAATAAAGGAAGCTATATAATGACAGATCAACACGTTGTAATTCCTCCGCAACAAATTTTATACGAAGATGAAAATCTAATTGCGGTGGACAAATCAGAAGGCATTGCATCAATAGCGGAGAACGATGCAACAATTGACTCTCTTCATTCGCTTCTTGAAAGACAATTTGCGCAAAAACTTTTTATAATTCACAGACTGGATAAGGAAGTCAGCGGCATAATTTTGTTCGCAAAAAATCCGCGCACACATAAATTTCTAAATGATCAATTCGCCGAAAGAAAAGTGAAAAAATATTACACGGCTCTTGTACTCGGCTCCATTAAAGAAAACGAAGGTGTAATAAAAAAACCGATAAGAGAATTCGGCTCGGGACGAATGGGAATTGACGACAGAAAAGGAAAACCGAGTGAGACAAAATTCCGCGTTGCCGAACGGTTCCGTGATTATACGCTGCTTGAATTGAATCCATCAACGGGGCGCCGGCATCAACTGCGCGTGCATCTTTACAGCATCGGTTATCCGATTGTCGGCGATGTAAGATACGGCGATAAAACAATTCAAGAAAAATTTTCCCGCATAATGCTTCACGCAAAACGGCTTGAGTTTCTGCTTCCCGGAGAAAAATTAATTTCCGTTGAAGCGCCGCTGCCGGATTCTTTCCGGAATCAATTAAAGGAATTAACCAAGAACGGCTGACAGCAAAATATCTTTATGGGATTGATATGAAAAAATTCATAGATGAATTTAAACACGTGATTGAATCTTCCGAAATTAAACTGAGAAGTATAGGTGAAGAAAAAAGCGCTCTAAAATCTTCACCGAACGTATGGTCGTCAAAAGAAATTCTCGGTCACCTTGTTGATTCTTCAATCAATAATATAATCCGGTTTGTCAACGGACAGTTTCAAGAGGATTTGATCTTTGCCGGGTATGACCAAAATAAATGGGTTGATGCGCAAAATTATAAAGACGCTGATTGGAATTTTATCATTGACCTCTGGAAACAAAATAATCTGCAGATCATACGGATAATAGAAGCGATTCCAAATTATGTGTTAAGCCGAAATCACCAAATTCATAATTACGATGTAATTGCGTGGATGGAAGTCCCCAGAGAAGAACCGTCTAGTCTGGAATATCTTGTGCGCGATTATCTCGGTCACATGAAACATCATTTGGATATTATATTCAAAAAAAATTCTATTGAAAAAAACCTATAGAGCTTCAATTACGAATTAGAGATTTAGGAGATAATAAATGAAATCGTTCAAAGAAGTTGGTCAAGAACATTTAAGCTGGATGCAGCCTAAAACCACGCAACAGCTATTTGAACTGCGCTTAAAGGATGATCTCTTCGGAACATTAAGATTTCCAAAATCTGTCGGCTCGCTTGCCGAAGCAGAAACTTCGGAAGGAAAATGGACTTTCAAGCGGGTTGGATTTTTTACTACAAAAATAACGGTTAGAAAGAGCGGTGAAGAAAATGATATTGCGGCTTTCAAACCGAATCTTATGGCGACCACCGGAGTCCTGGAATTTTCAAACGGTAAAAAATATCAATGGCACGCGGCAAATTTTTGGGAAACTAAATTCGAGTTCAAAAATGCGGAAGGAGAAACCGTTGTTACTTTCCGCTCTGGTGTGGACGAACCTAAATTTAAAGATTGGTTCAAGACTCAAGCTCGCGTTGAGATTGCCGGGAATAATAACAATCTCACCGAACTTTCAATTATTATTCTTCTCGGATGGTATTTGATTATTGTACTGCAGATGGATTCGTCTGCCGGCGCGGTCGTTGCCGCGGCATCATAGAATTTATATTAGGGCTTTCTCAAAAGTAGTTTGTCAAAAAATAAACTTGCCTGCGGCAGGCAGATCTGCGAAAATTCGTTCAATCTGTGTTATCCGCGGTCTATTTTAATCCCAATAAGTACTTATGAGACAACCTCTTATTTTTTTATCAACTCATCAAAAGTTTTTTCAAGATTCATTTTGCGTGCGCCTGCCCAGCGCTCTTTCAAATCGGCAAAACCGGGAATTTCATTTGCAGAGGCGATCTGCTCTTTTGTCTTTCCGTTTTTAATTTCTCCG
>JAKAMS010000383.1 GCA_021812745.1 Bacteroidota bacterium
CTGAAGCGCGTAATAAATCCGGCGAACTTTACGGCGAAGAAAGATTAATGCAATTTATCGGCGGACTTGATCACGATAGCGATTCACTTGAGCAGTTGCAAAAAGAAATTTTTGATTATACCGGTGGAGAAATGGATGATGATGTTAGTGTAATTGCGGTGAAGGTATTGTAAGATATACTTAAAACCTTTCAACGATTTACCGGTTATATAAAAATCTCACCGATTTTTTTTCTTAGAAATTCAAAATATTCTTTTGTGATTGTTACCTGTTTGAAAATATCAATCACATCATCTTGTTTTATCTTTTCAAAGTCTTCTCTGCGTGGAGTTATAAACAAACCGCTCATATCAACTGCGGCGGGGCTTATAAGCAATTGTTCTTTTGTGTCGGCAAAAAATTGACGTGGTCTGTGAATTTGACGGGGAAAAATTATAAGCCGCCAAATATCTTCTTGATAACTTGCGGTCAAATTCATCATTGGTTCAATATGTGGCGCCGAAATTTTCTTGAATGCATTTACAAAAGTCTTAAAGGCAAAAAGCAATTCACCCTTATTACGTGATTCGAAAGAGATAAAGTAGCGGAGAAATTCTTCAAAAAATCTCACTTCGATTTTCCCATTACCAATAGCCGCAAGCGGAAGTTTGTTGACAATTCTGTTAAACTCATATTCAATTGGCATAATATTTTTTGTGCCCGCTTGAAAGTGCATATGATCCGGCGCAGAAGAGCCGCACTGAGGACCGTTATAGAAAAGGGTATAATATTTTCCGAGCGATCTTGTGAGATCTAATAACTCCGAAAAATTTCCAATAATGGTTTGTGGTGTGTGATTCCTTTTTGAAATTGTGAAATGTTCCGGAAATATCGGATATGGGTTGGAGAGAATTGAAAAATGTTTATTAAAAACCAAACCGTTCTGTTCTTCCGGAAGGTTATCGGAACATAAAAAACATTTTCTAAATTTAATTGCATTGTCGCTAACATCCGCAGAAGAAGATTTTATTCTATCCGGATTAAATTGAATCTTAATTTCAAAATCATCAAACGTAAACACGCGGGTTTGAATATTTGCTAGATTCTCGTAATTGGTTTTTAATAATGGCCAGGAAACTTTCTGTTCATCGAGCAATTTTTTTGTACGTTCAGCCCACCACTCGTATCCGGAATTTTTTTCTGGTTTCTCTTCGATCATCATTTTGTTTTATTCTTCTTTTGTCTTGCCAGAATTTCAAAGGTTCGGAGACGGTCTTTGTAAATATTGTTGTTGTTCTGTTTGTAAATATCTAGTGCGGAATCTGAATTGCCTTCCCACCGCCTGCAAATATAAATTGGTTCGTAGATTCTTCCAATCTTATAATTACGGGAAATTGTTAAACCAAGAAAATAATCTTCTCCGTAGCTGACATTTGGAATTTTAATCTCACGCAGAATAGGTGTATAAAAAGCTCTTGGGGCGCCAAGCCCATTTATTCTTAATGCATTATTAGCGCCGTTTTCGTTCGTCCATTCTTTGTGACTTACCAAGCCCGGCGGAATTTCTTCTAATAAAAAATCAGTCAAAATATATGAACCAATTACCATCGCGCATTTTTCTTTTCTAAAAAGATTAACAACTGATTGCAATGAATTTTCATCTTTATAAAGATCATCACTATCAAGCTGCACGGCAAATCTCCCGCACGATTTATCGTAAAGCGCTTCGTTCCAGCATCCGCCAATCATCAAATCTTTTCTTTTCGGAACATTATGTTTCAACTCTTTATGATTAGTTGCAAGTGAGCGTAATAATTCTGTTGATCCGTCCGTTGAATGATTATCCACAACAATTACGTTGAATGGAAAATCTGTTTTTTGTTTTAATGCAGAATTAACCGCATCTCCAATGGTCTTTATTCTATTTTTTACCGGAATAATAACAGAGGCTTCTACTTCGAAGCCGTCACTAAGCGGCTCAGTCTCTAAAAAATTTGGTTCTAGAAAAGCGTTTATTTTTTTTAGATGATTTGTTGCCGCCTGTTCCATTTCTATTTGAACAATTCTGTTTTTCGGATCAACATAATCAAATTGCTTCTCGCCGGAATTTCGTAAATCGGTTTCCGTTGCTTGATATAAATATTCGGGAATTCTGCTAATTAATTTTTGCCGGGAGAGATTAAGACGAAGATCATAAAGTCCGGCATATTCAAAATTGTGTTCCATTGTTTCTACGGCGGTTTTCAGTGCAGCCGTGTCAATAAAAAGAAGGGGACCAAAATCAAAATCGTCGCGGATGCTTCCTAACTGGTAATCAATAGTTGGATGTTTCTCTAGATTTCCGTTTTTTGTTTCATAAAAATCGGAGTAAAGAATTCCCGCGCCGGTATCATTAGCAACGCTTTGAAATCGTTCAACTGCAAAACTTCCTAAATTAATTTTTATCGGCTTTATTATTATTAAAACAAATCTGGTTTCAGTTGTTTTTGCAATAGATCGTATAGTTTTCGAGCTTTCAATCCGGTCTAATTGTAATACCTCTAAGCCTGTAATTGGCATTCTCGACAAGCCGTGAGTAAAAACTATTATTTTATCAATCGATTGGATTAGCCGTAGTTGGTTAACTAAATCTATTGTTGTCGGTTCATCCACAAACGGAATAAATGCCGTAACCTTTGTCATCATTTCTCTTTCTTTAATAACATGTAACTTATGAAAAAGAGGGAAGACTTTAAATTGGAGTATTGAATGAGATAGTTTTTCGATTGAAACTCAAGATGGAAGTAAAATCTAAATAGAAGAATTAATAGAGGCTCTCAAATAAAAGACAAATCACCCGATTATGTCCAAGGGTTGAGGCCGACGTTGCTATTTTTCTGTAACTTTTGGAAAACCAGAGCCCAAAATTTTCATCACGGAACTAAATTCTCTGAAAATTGCTTAAAAACAGCACTTTCGTTTTCCTAATTATGGCAGCAACAACTCTAAAAGGTTGTCTCTTATACCCGGAAATGATTAAATTTGGGGCGTCAATTTTTGAAGCAAATTAAAAAGTGGTTTAGTGAATCGAAAAGCTCTGACATATTTTTTTATTCTAGTTCTCTTGATAACTACAGGAGCGGCTTTTTCAAAACCCGCAAATAATATGAAATCTTCGCGGTGTTCTGGTAATTCGGTTTTGGAAGTAGCAGAAAATTTAACTCTTGGTCTTTCAGCTTCTAATCAGAGTGTTTTACTAACTAATGTAGCCCATAATTCAGAAAACGATCAAAACGGATATTCAGAAAAA
>JAKAMS010000384.1 GCA_021812745.1 Bacteroidota bacterium
CAATTGTTTTGGAAAGCGCCGTTACAATTTTACAATATGTCTGTATCTCTTCTAATGTCAGCGTTCTATCTTTTCTGTCTTTTAACCATTTCTCACAAACTTGATAGCCGCCAATTTGATATTGCCAGACTTCTTCCGGAACATTATCGAAATATTGTTCCTTGTTTATATAGACACGTCCACTTTGCCCCGTCTCTACTATAAATTTTGGCTTTTCTACTTTGTTATCACCTTTAGGTAAGAATTCTATCTTAACTTTATCCAGCTCTTTTGCTTTAAGCAAATGTAAATCCGAAAGTTGTTTACCAAGCTTTCCAAGTTGAATAAAGAGTTTGTAATTTTTTGTGAATGGCACTCGCGGAAAATCCATCTTTAAGAATTCTGCGTATTTTGAACGGTATCTATTGCTGTAAAGAACGGCATATATGTAATAAAATATCTCTTCCGGTGTTACTGCCTTTTTGTAATTCTTTTTTAGTTCTTCAAATAATCCCGGATTTATATTTGGCTGTCGAGTCTTGTATTCTACTTCCGGCTCAAACATTATCATTTGAATTACTGAACCTCTCTTTGTTTCTTTTTTATCTATTTCCGGATAGAGATAAAGCGAAAAAATTGATTCACCACCACGATTATCTGATCGAATCACTCCATCACTCATAATTTTGTCACAAACAAACACATAATTGCATGGCTTGTTTGGTAACATTTGTCTTCTTGTTATAAGTCCAATATTATCTTTTAACATATGCTGCATGGTTTCTTTTCTTGTACGTTCTACCATTTCATCATGATATAAAATCCAGCGCTCATCAAAAGGACGGTAAAGAATTTTTGTTATAGAATCTTTCCAGTCTAAATCCTTCCTTAGTTTTTCGCGCCGCTCTTTTATTTTCCAGCTTTGGTTTTCGGATAAATCGTAAGTTTGCTTTAGAATTTCTTCGTCTACTTTCGGATCAATAAATTCTTTAATTCTTCTTTCAAGTAGTTTTTTTTCATAATCAATAACAAAGTTATCCCTTGCAGTTACAACTCCAACACTATTTACCGGAAATATTTCGGTTATCTTAGAAAAGGAGAAGTAATGATTTGCTAATTTATTATCAGTTGGAATAAAAAGATAAAACTCCGGGTGGGGCGCATGTTTTTCCCATTTTATATTTTTAATAGTGTGTTTATTAAGCCAATTGTATTTCTCTTCTCTTAATCCAAATATTTCTTGATGATATACTTGTTTCTTCTTCCCGTTTTTATATTTGATAAAAAACGCTATTGCCACACCTTGCTGAATATCAAAAACATTTTCATCTTTGCTTCCATCCGGCGCTTTTTCTTTCTTTAAGCTATTCCCATGAAGATCTAGAATATAAATTTCATCAAAGCTGTTCATCAGAGATTGGCGCATTCCTCTGAAGGTCGGGTTATCTAGATAACTATGGTTTGTAATAAAACCAAGAACACCTTCACCGGCTTGATCAATTTTCCATTGAGAGAAGCGGATAAATTTTACGTAATCATCTTGCAGCCACTTGGAATTTTTTTCACCAAGTGGTTTTCCGTCAACTTGATAATATTCTTTAATTATATCGGAAATCCATTCGCCAGTATTTGAAGAATGACCTGAATAAGGCGGATTACCAAGCACAACAAGAATTGGAACATTCTTTTTTACTTTTCCGGCTTCATGGCTTTCATGCGAAAGTGAAGACATACCCGGAAATTTGGATTCAACCAGTTCTTTCATTTCGAGAGTGTTGGTCAAATAATATTTTATACGTTCATCGTCTTCCATCCGGTAGCCAAGTTCTTCCAACAGAAAAGACATCTTCATATGTCCTATTGCATAAGGAGCCATCATCAATTCAAAAGCATAATAATTTTGAAGAACCCGTTCTTTAATGAACATGCTGACTACACCTTCGCCAATCCTATTCCTCATCTCTTCAACAGCAATTTCAATAGCTTTGGCTAAAAAGCTTAGAGTTCCGCCTGCGGGATCGAGAAGCGTTACATCTTTTGCCGCAAGCCCATCATAAATTTCAAATTTATCTTTAAGTATCTGGTGAAGCGAGCGGACAATAAAAGAAACAACCGGTTCCGGCGTGTAATAAACTCCCCGTTTTTCCCTTGTTGCCGGATCGTAAACGGAAAGAAATGTTTCGTAAAAATGTAATACCGGATCGCTCCCTTTTCCATCCTTATAATATTGATCCAATATTTTCTTTGCATCCGCAACCGCAAGCACATCGGAGATATCATCAATTATTATTTCCATCTGCTTTGGAATATCTTCCAACGAAATGTATTTGAATATATCTCTCAGAATTCCAATAGATTTTGGAATGTAAGAGTAAGCTGCTCTTCTGTTAAATTCCTCACCGGCACGGAGACGCGCGGCAAACAATCCGTAAGTAATTGTTTGTGAATAAAGATCGGCAAACTCATCTTCGGAAATTCCGGCAATTAGAAATTCTTTGAATGCATTATAAAACCCATGAATTGAATCGTTATTATTTTTTAACTCCTCGGTTACAACTTCATCCTTTAAGAACTTAGTTCTTTTTGCTAATTCCACGGCAAGCGTTTTAGCAGTGTAAGTTTTAGGAAGTGAGAAATCTAAAAATCTTTCGAGCAGTGTAAATAATTTATCTTCGTTTTCAAGCGGCGGAACTGTGGAAAGTTTTTTGATAACAAAAGGGCGCGCAACAGATATTTTATCTGCTAGTTCGCCGTTTCTATATAAACGGAACTCCGTGAAGTTTGTTAAAATAACATTAGGGAAAGTTGATAAATACCTTTTGAGTTGTTCGGAGTCTTCAACTCTGTCAAGATCAATTCCTAAATCCTTTGCTTCAATGTATCCGGTAATTTTCTGCTTGCCATCCCAAATTCTAAAATCGGGATTTCCCGCTTCGGTTTTTTTAGGAAGAATGGTTACATCAATTTTCTTCTTTCTCTGTGCTTCGGAAAATTCTGTAATAAAATCTGCAAGATGTTTGTAGTAAGATTCCTCTCTTGCATCGCCTTTTTGATAGGTCTTAAATAGATTTGATAAATATTCTTTTGTCATAATTCACTATTTGAGGTGAACATTACCCTTAGATCATTAAGATACCCCTTAATTCTCTCTTTCAAATTAACATTAATTTGAATGGAAATAAATTCTTTTATCCGTAGAGGCTGTCTCAAAAGTCAATAATGTCATGCTGAATTTATTTCAGCATCTATTTTCAATCTATAATCGATATTTTAGATT
>JAKAMS010000385.1 GCA_021812745.1 Bacteroidota bacterium
GAGTTGTAAGAATCCGGAAGATTGTTGTTTTGCCGGATCCATCCGGACCGATCAACCCGAATATTTCTCCCTCTTCGACCGAAAAAGAAACATCATCAACGGCCGTAACGCTTGATTTCTTGGTTGTGTACGACTTTACAATATTTTCGAGTAGAACAGCTTTCATAATGTTTTTTAGAATTTAACTTCTCCATACATTCCGATTTTTAAATAGCCGTCATTGACCACCATAATTTTAACCGCATAAACCAGGTTTGCTCGTTCATCTTTAGTTTGAATAGTTTTTGGTGTGAATTCCGCTTTGGAAGAAACCCAATAAATTTCTCCGTTCATTTCTTTTTGTTGACCGTCTCCTTTATCTACAAACACTTTAACTTTTTGTCCAAGCTTAATTTGTCCCAACTGATCGCCATTAATGTATGCGCGCAAAGTCATTTTGGAAAGATCTGCAATTTTGTAAAGAGCTTTGCCGTTTGATGTAACTTCACCTTGTTTTGCATAACGAGTAAGCACCGTGCCATCAACTGGATTTTTAATTATGCTTTTATTTATCTGGTCCTGAATTTGTTCAATCTGAATTTGAAGAGGATACGTTTCGCTCTGCAATCCTTGTCTGGTAATTGTAAGATTTGATTTTGCCGCCGTGTACTGCTTGTTTAACAAATCAAGTGATGCGTTAATATCGTCAAGTTGTTTTGTTGTTGCCGCATTTGATTTGACTAGATTTTCGATTCTCTTTTTTTCTGTTGTCGCCGTTTTAATCTGCTCTTCAATTGCCGCAAGTTGTGTTGCAACATCCGGCTGTTTGCTCAATACAGCTTTGATGGATGCTTCAAGTTGTTTCTTTTTTAGATACAGCTGAACCGTGTCCACAATTCCAACCAACTGATTTTGTTTTAACGTTGCACCTTCTTCAACATCAAATCGCACAAGTTTGCCCATCGCTTCTGATGAAACAATTACCTCTTCCGACTCGAATGTTCCGGTTGCATCAAACTTGCCGCTGCCCGTTTCGCATGCAAAAAATATAAGCGATAGAATCGGCAGCAAAAAAAACCATTTGTTTAATCTCTTTTTCATATTGATTTCTGTGTTTTGTTATTAATAAATTTTTATAGACTATTTATTTAACTCCGCCTTGACGCTTAGTTTCCGGCTGTCAATTTGTAATTCTGTTGTGCCAACAAAAGTTGAATTGTGTGAATTGATAAATTCTGTTTCGCTTGATCTTCGTTGTTTAACTCTCGTATAAAATCGCTTGACGTAATAACACCGTTTTCCAGTTGTGCTTTGGTAGATTCTTTTACAGAAGTTCTGATTGTTATAATTTCTTTGTCAACTTTTATCAGTTCTTTCAGTTTATCAATTTCTCCAATTTGTTGTTTCAACGAAAGGTTTGTGTTGAGAAGAAAAGCCTCTTTCTGAGCTTCAACCGATTTTTTGTTGAGTTCATTTATTTCGCTTTCGTTTCCATAAGTATATAAGTTGGAAGGAGACCACGTTAACCGCGCGCCCGCGATGTAATACCAGTCAAAGCTATTTTTCAGCATGTTAAGAGTTGGTTTTCCATATCCTCCTTGAAAGAACAAACTTGCTTTCGGAAGAATCTTGGCTAGTGTTATTCCGCTCTGGTTTTCAATTAAACTTTCTTGTGAAGAATATAATTTCAATTCCGGGCGGTTGATTTCGTTCGATTCAAATACATTTGCGATTTCCGGCTGCTCGAGTTTCAACGTTTCATCCAACCGCTCGTTGATCAGCAGTCCGAGCATATCAACAAAAGATTTGCGTGATGACCTTAATTCAATTTTTCTCTGATCTGTTTTCAATAATTCGGCTTTCAGAATATCAACGTTCGGTTTGGTTGCGGTTCCATTTTCAAAGGCGGCATTCAGTTTATCAAAACTTGCGGTAAGATCTTTCTTAACCAATTCCGTCTGAACAAGCTGCTCGTCAAGTAAAAGAATTCCAAAGTAGAGTTGATTGATCCTGTCTTTCACTTTAAGCATCTCTATTTCAATCTTTTGATCGTCAACATCAGCACTTGAGCTTTGAATGCCGGCTTGTGCGCTCATTATTCCGCCATCCCAAATTGTTTGAGACACATCAGCAACCGCTTTGTATTGATCTAACGAAAGAGGATCTATCTTCATTCCGGGAAGAGAAATTGGCAGTGATGTTACATCCGATTGATACGTTGCTTGTCCGCTAATTGTAATCTGCGGGTAATATCCTTTCCAAACATTGCTAACACTATACTCTTTGCTCTTCGTTATGTATTCTTTCTGTTTGATGAGTGGAAAGTTCTCACGCGCTTTTTCATAGCATCTGTCTAGAGTAAGCGTTGGTTGCGGAAAGACTGCTGCGGTAGCGGTTAATAATAAAATTATTGCTATTAATTTTTTCATGACTTTTTCTGATTAATTGTTTTGTTAAAAACTTTTTTCCCTTTTTCGGTAAGAATTCCGCCAATGATTATATTGAATGTGGTTTGAGCTGCAACTACCATTGAAAAATTGTTGTTAATAATGAACTCCGGATTTACAGTTGATCTTATTGAGTTTATTAGAACATTCATAACAATCGGCGTCGGGTAATCAACGAACAATCCTTCTCGTTTACCCTGATCTATAACTTTTGTGATATTGCCGTACATCATTTCCGTTCTAAAGGAATCTACTTTCTGCCAAACGGATGGAAAATGATTCTTCAATTCCCCAAACATACTGTCTCCTATCTTGCCCGCGGTGCTGCTCAACAACGAAATCAATCCGGAAAGTTTTTCTACCGCATTTTTATCACTTTCCAGAATAGGTAATATTTTTTGTTTCATTTGCTTGGTAAAATGAAGCGCAATAGCCGAGACCAGATCGTTCTTTGACGGGAAGAATTTGTAAATTGTTTTTTTGCTCATCCTCAATTCGGAAGCGATCTCATCCATTGTTGTTTTATAAAAACCTTCCTTAAAGAACTTATTCTGAATGACTTCTAATATTTGTTCGTTCTCTTCCATAAAGTCTCCCGCAGAAACTAATTTTGTTTTTCTGGTTTCCAAGATAACGAACGGAAACTGAATTGTCAATGATTAGTTTCTAGAGTTTCCGATAAATTTTTTGATGGCTGGTTTCTTCGATTTAACGCGGTTTTATCTCGGACTATTTTTTTTCCTCAGCAAATCTAATAACGGTTGTTCCTATTTTCGTTTTTATTTTAAAGACAACCATTTGATGCTCTCTTTTTCATTTGCTATTTTTG
>JAKAMS010000025.1:0-8168 GCA_021812745.1 Bacteroidota bacterium
AGCTATCAGCACTTAGGAATGTTTCTCTTTGCACCCAGCAAGTTCGGTACAGGTAACCGATTGTTTCTATTCAATTGCAATTTTGAATCAGTAATGATACTTTTGATCAAGTCATTCCAAATTATATGAGTATTGGTTGAGCAAGTTTAAAGAGTTGTCAGACATAGAATTGATGCATGAGATTGCGCGGTTTGAGTCGCGCGCGCTTGAAGAATTATACGACCGATATTCGCCGCTGTTATATACAATCATTAAAAAAATTTCCCCGGATCAAGTTCTTGCCGAGCAGATTCTTGTTGAAGTATTTGTAATAATTTGGCGGAAGATTCAAAAATTCGATTTCAAAACCGGAAATGTTTTCAGCTGGCTTGTAACTTTAGCTCGCAACAAATCTGTTGACACTTTGAGAAGAGAACGTTCGGCAAATTCTTTACAGCTTTATGACGACAATTATGAAGACAACTATATTCTTCCAACTTTTGCCAAAGAGATGGATAGCTTAGATTTTAATACAGCATTTACAATCAAACCCAAAATCGAAAAATCTTTAGCTAAACTAACCGACACTCAAAAGTATGTTTTACACTTAGCATATTATGAAGGATACACGATTGATGAAATCGCGGATAAACTCAACGTTCCGGTTGAAACGGTACGCGGAAAAGTTATGACCGCACTGCATAGTTTAAGAGATTATTTGGTGGGGGAATAGCGCGATGGCAGACCAAATTATACATGAGATGATAGCCGCATTCGCCGCAGGCTGTATGGATAATGAAAACTATATTCATTTTAAAGATTACTTAACGCAAGGCGGATCTTTACCGGAAGGTGAATTGGGAGAGCTGCAGAACATTGTTTCCATGATTCCAATCATTCTCGATTTGGAAAATCCAGATCCCGCAATCAAAGATATGGTTGCAAAAAAATTAATAGGGATGAAGGAAGAGATAAAGACTAAAATTATTGAAGAGAAGAAAAAAACATCCGCTACGTTTATTAAATCAAGCAGCACACCGAAACCAGATGTGGAAACAACTGATAAGCCAAAGCAAAGCAGATTAACTTTCTTGAATAAAAAACCTCCGGCTCCAACATTTCAATCTTCAACTGAGATTTCTTCCGCACCTTCTGCCGAAGAACTTCACGAGATACCTTCAACAGAAGAGTTCAAAACGGATTTATTCAAGAAGAAAGTTTCTTCTGAAGAGCCAAACAGATTAACTTCAATTCCGCCTCCGCCTCAGCAGTTAACTTCTGAGAAGAAGAAACCCGAAGACAAATTTCAGCCGGAAAAAGTTTCTTCCGGTGCCGCGGGATGGATAGCTATTCTTTTAACGCTAGTTCTTTTCACGGGTCTTGGTTATTTTTCTTATAGCTCGACAGATTCTTTGCAAAGACAAATCAGCGATTTTAAAAATGATGTTTCTGAATTGAAGAGTAACATTGGTAAGGTAAATGATTTTATAGCAAGTTATTCATTCTTAATAGAATTTTTTAATTACAAAGATATTACAGTTGTAAATCTTGCAAGTCCGGATCCAAACGAAAAATATTCGGCGCGTGTTCTGCTTTCTTTTAATGAAAAAGAGGGCTTGATTCAATTTAAGAATGTTCAGCCGCTTCCTTCGAATCAGGCGTATCAAGTTTGGATTGTAAGCAAAAAGCAAAACTATTCGATAGGAACCTACCAGCCAAAAGGCGATGAATATTTGAGAATTACTCCTTTTCCCACAATACCAAAAGAACAGATTGAATCAATTCGTGTTACAGTTGAATTGAAAACCGGATCATCATCCGCTTCAGAAAAGGATTTTTTGGCAGGAACTTTAACCCCGCAAGTTGTCCGCGGAAGAGTCCGCTGAGAATTATTTCTTTCTATTTATAAAAACACCGATTCCCAACACAATCAGAATTACTGGCCAGAAAACTTCAACAATGTTTCCAACTTTATTGGCAGTCTCAAACAGTCCGAGGTTTTTAAAAAAAGTAACGGATAAGTAGCTCAATAGAATCAATATCAAGGATGAGAGGAAAAAAACTTTTTCTTTCATGTTCTCGATAAACAAAAGCATTAACACCGTTCCGCTTGCAAATAGAATTGATACAAAAATAATTCCGCGTGTATCAAGAATCTCGAAATATGATTTTACTAGAAGAACAACGCTAACGCAAAATAAAATTGTAGCCCAGACTAATTTATCTCTCTTTCCGTTTTCTAAAGAGAAATAAGCGGTGGGTAGCGAGTAAAATATAATTGCGCTGCCAAGTATCTGTTCATCGGGCATAGAGATAACGTTCAAAAAATTTAGCAGTGATAAAAAACCCGCAAGAAAAAAACTTATTCCTAGAACAAACCGGTTGTTATTCAAATTTCTGTTCCGTTTCGTAGAAAGTAAATAAACTGAAATAAATATAAACGATGGAGAAAATCCCAAGCGTTAAAAGTGTTGCAAGAATAAAAATAATTCGTAAAGCGGAAGAATCAACGTTTAAATATCTGCTCAAACCGCCGCAAACTCCCATGATTTTTCTATCGGTTCGAGAGCGTGAGAAACTATCCGGAGTCTGAAAACCAGACTCACTAAATACCGCAACTTTTGTTCTTAATAAAATAATTCCCAATGCCATTGAAACGAACGGGAAAACAAAATCATTTGGAAGTATAAAAATTCTTTCACTGCTCCTAAAACCTATGTAAACAAGCGCGAAGTATATTCCGGCAAGAATTAATAAACCGCTTAGAACAGTCATGAAATTTTCTTTTTGCTGTGAATATATTTCATCGTCTGTTAATTGTTTTGGCTTTTGTTCGACAGGTAAAAGCAGAGTTGTAATTATATACGCCACTGCGCCCCATCCGCCAAGAAGAAGAGTCAGCAAAGCAATTATGCGAATGGTTGCCGTATCCATTTTTAAATATTCTGCAATACCGGAACAAACACCGGCAATCACAACATTGCTTTTTGAGCGCTGCAGTTTTTTTAAAGGAATTGGCGATGGCTCATTTGCCATCTGATCAAAAAAATTTTGTTCGTTAGAATTTTTTTCTTCTTCAAGCATTGGAATTTATTTCTCTATCAATTCTATTGTGATTCCATAATTAAATTATTAGTAAAGCTTAACAGTCTTTCTCTATCGAAAAGAGATCTTAATTCGAATATATAAATTTATGTTTAGGCGAACAATAAATTAGACGGCAATGATTTACAAAATCCGCAAACCCATACTTGAGGCAACCAATTCTGCGGTAATCTCAGCACTTCTGTTGCGTGTATCAAGAATGGGATTAACTTCTGCAACCTCCAGAGACGACATGCATCCGCATTCGGCTATCGTTTCCATTAACAAATGCGCCTCGCGGTAACTCAATCCGCCGCTAACAGGAGTTCCAACGCCGGGCGCTTCAGATGGATCAATACTGTCAACATCAAAACTGACATGTATATGCTGAACGCGCGATTTATAATCTCTTAAAATTTTATTTATAATAAAATTTATTCCTTTGCGGTCAATCTCTGTCATAGTATAAACTTTTAAGCCAAGCCGTTTGATGGTTTCTCGCTCTTCATTATCCAAACTTCTGATTCCAATGAATGTAACATTCTCTGGCTTTACTTTTGGCGAGAGTCCGTGAATTTTAGTCAATAATTTATTTCCTAAACCAAGCGATGCGGCAACGCTCATTCCGTGAATATTTCCCGAAGGGGTTGTTTCTTCCGTATTCATATCCGCATGCGCGTCAATCCAGATCAAACCGAGTTCATGTTTTTTCTTCTTGCAAAACGAAGCAATGCCCGCAAGAGTTCCGATTGCCATTGAATGATCTCCTCCCATACATAGGGGAAAATGATTTTGTTCAAGAGATTTTTCAACACGCCGCGCAAGCAGTTCGCATGTTCTAACAATTTCGCTAAGATATTTCAATTTGGGGTTTTTAATTGTCTGTAATTCTTGATTGCGTATAAATAGGTCGCCAAGGTCTTCAACGGTATAACCCAGATTTTCCAAGCGCTGTTTTATGTTTGCAATACGAAGTGCTGACGGTCCCATATCCACACCGCGCCGACCGGCGCCAAGATCCATCGGAAATCCAATTAGGTCAACATATTTACTCGGTAAAACGGTTCTCATACGGTTTTCCCATCTTAATGTGTAGAGCAATCTAATAAATAAATTGCAATGATTTTCTGGAAAGATAAACACGTGCAACTGCTAATCTATTCGTTTATATTTCAAGAAGAATATAAAACATTTTATTTCTCCCCCGTTCAATCTAATCATGATGAGGTTAATATGATTAAGAAATATTTTCTTCTAGACGAACTTGGCACTACAATTAAACAAGAAATTCTTGCAGGCGGAACAACCTTTGTAACGATGGCGTACATCATCATAGTCAATCCAAAAATTTTAGAAGCTGCGGGAATGCCGTTTGGCGCTTCGATGGCGGCAACAATTTTAAGCGCATTCTTTGGAACATTGATAATGGGCGTTTATGCCAAAAGACCATTCGCAATTGCGCCTTATATGGGAGAGAATGCTTTTGTTGCTTACACTGTTGTTAATGTTTTGCATTACAGTTGGCAAACGGCGCTCGGCGCAATTTTTATAGGTGGAGTTTTGTTCACTCTTCTAACTTTGTTAAATATTAGAAGCTGGCTTGCTAATGCAATTCCCGAAAGTTTGAAAATAGCTTTTGCTGCCGGCATCGGATTGTTTTTAACCTTTATCGGATTGAATGAAACCGGAATTGTGAAATTAGGAGTTTCCGGTGCCCCGGTACATGTCGGAAATTTTCATGAACCGTCCGTGCTGCTTGGAATATTCGCTTTTCTTTTCATTGGCGTTTTAATGATTAAAAAAATCCATGGATCAATTCTAATCGGAATTCTTCTCACAACTTTGCTCGGATTTTTATTCGGTGTAACAAAATTTCCGTCTGAATGGGTTAGTATGCCGCCGGATATTCGTCCTGTACTTTTTCAACTGGATATTCTTGGCGCACTAAGCTGGGGATTCTTTTCTGTAATTCTGGTTGTCTTTGTAATGGACTTTGTAGATACGATGGGAACGTTGCTTGGTCTTGGTTATAAGGCAAAGATGCTGGATGAAAAAGGAAACTTGCCAGATATAGAAAAACCAATGCTGGCAGATGCGCTTGCAACAGTATTCGGCGCACTCTGCGGAACAACAACAACAGGTGCTTATATTGAGTCTGCTGCGGGAATTGAAGCGGGAGGTAAATCCGGTTTGACGGCAGTTGTAACAGCAATTTTATTTTTATGTGCATTATTCTTTGCGCCTCTCTTCGCAGCTATACCGCCTTACGCTTATGGTGCGGCGTTAATAATAGTCGGTCTGTTGATGATCTCTCCGGTATCGCATCTCAAGTATGATGATCTCGCCGAGACAATTCCGGTTTTTATTACAATGACGTTAATGAGTTTTACTTTCAATCTTGGAATTGGTATGACGGCGGGATTTGTAGTTTATCCGTTAACAATTATGGTTGCCGGAAGAATAAAAACAGTTAGTGCCGGCATGTGGGTTCTGTTTTGCTTTTCGGTTTTGTTCTACATCTTTTATCCGTATTAATAATTGATTTCTATAACGGAATCCTTTGTTGAATATGTTCATCTAATAAACAGTTTAAAAAAATAAACAAGAGGATTATTTAATGGCGACCAAGAAAGCATATGTAAAGCAGATTAAAGGCGTAACATTTATGGGTAAAACCGATTCCAATCATTGGGTGCCTATGGATGGACCTGAAAGTTTTGGCGGAAGTGATGCCGGTACACGTCCTAAAGAATTAATATTGCTTGCGCTTGCCGGATGTACGGGAAGCGATGTTGCGGTTATTCTGCAGAAGAAAAAAATAAATCTCGGTGGTTTTGAGATTAATATCTCCGCCGATGTTCAAGAAACGCATCCTCAAGTTTTTACTAAGATTCAATTGGAATATGTTTTCTACGGCGACAACATTCCCAAAGAAGCTGTTGAAAGAGCAATTGAACTTTCACAAAATACATATTGCAGTGTTACAGCAATGCTTAAAAACTCGGTTGAAATTATTCATTCTTATAGAATAGAAAATTCAAAATAGTTGATTGTAGTAAGGTAAATTTTTGTTTTGCGGCGGTGTTGAATCTTGGATTAAAAATATTCTTCGGGAATCGGTTTTCTTCCGGCAAATCCATCTTCGAGACCGTGATAGAACCGTATAGAATCTTCATCGCTGCGCCAGCATAACAAAACGTCCTCGCCGTCAATCACAGATGGAAAATCAACAAGCCCTATCTGGAAATTCCAATCCTTAAAGGAACAGCCAATCTCATCTAGTTCTCTAATGAATGAATCAATCTGCAAAACAAGCAGCTGAATATCCTCGTTGTCTTCAATTTTTCCATTTAGAGACTCCGAAATTGTTTTAATTTGGAATGCATTATTCAAAATGTCGCGTACAATCTGTTTAACTAAAGGAAGTGTTTTTTGCGCTTCGTTCGGGCTAAAATATTTTACTTCGGTCTGTGCCATTCTTTTTCCGGTTATTACTAATCTTATTAATGAATATTTGGCGGAAATAGTTCCCTAACAGATTCGCGATTTTAAAACAACTTGACACTGCACCGCTTATAAGTTATCTTAACCTCGTAATATTATAGGTAGTAATAAAAATTTTGAAGACAACAAAAAAATACGGCAAGAAAATAGATTTAGCACTTAGCACCTGGGTTAAATTAGCACGAGCTTACTCCTCGTTTGATAAAAAATCATCGGAGAGCATTAAAGAGTTTGGATTAACCCAGCCGCAATTTGCTGTTATTGAAGTTATAGGGCATCTCGGACCGCTTAAGATTGGAGAGATCTGCGATAAAATGTTGGTAACCGGCGGAAATATGACTTTAGTCCTTGATAACATTGAAAAACTTGGCTATGTAGAACGGGTCCCGAGCAGAGATGACCGGCGCGCTATTAATATTCAACTCACTCCAGCCGGTCAAAAATTATTTGAAGAGGTATTTGTTAAACATGCAGAGAACATTACAAAATTTATGTCTGTATTAAACGCAACTGAACAAAAAAATCTTGGCGACCTTTTGAAAAAATTAGGAACCGCACTTAAAAAGAAAAAATAATTTTTTTGTTAAATTAATACTAGTTCGTAATAAACGAATTAGTGGCAACTGTAATAATAAAAGAAAGAAGCCGTATGATTGATATAAAAAGAAGTAATGAAAGGGGACACACTCAAATTGATTGGCTTGATAGCTATCATAGTTTTTCTTTTGGCGAATATTACGATCCGTCAAACATCCATTTTGGTCCATTGCGGGTAATGAATGATGATACTATTCAGCCCGGCGAAGGTTTTCCAACACACCCGCACCGTGATATGGAAATAGTTACAATAATACTTGAAGGAACGGTTGCGCATAAAGATAGTTCCGGCGGAGAAGGAACTATTACGGTTAATGAAGTCCAGCGAATGACAGCTGGAAGCGGAATTTTCCATTCGGAATTCAACCCCTCGGATTGGGAGATTCTAAAACTTTTGCAAATATGGTTTATTCCGAATAAGCCGGGACTCACTCCTTCTTACGAACAGAAAAAATTTTCTCACGATATGAAAAAAAATATACTGCTGAAGGTTGTAAGCGGAAAGAAAGAAGAAGGGGTTATTTTCATAAACCAAGATGCGGAAATTTTTCTTTCCGACCTCGAAGAGAGAAAAGAAATCACTCGCAAATTAAAAGAGAGCCGTGGCGCATACGTACATTTAATAGAAGGTGCTGTAAATGTTAACGGTGTTCTTCTTTCAAACGGCGATGCAGTTGAAATAACCAAAGAGGAAAAAATAATAATTACCGCTACGGCAAATTCTAAAATCATTTTGTTTGATATGGCGATGAATTTTTAACCCGGTTTTCTTTGTCTTTCCAGCTAATACTCTTTATTTTGCCTCCGTAAAACAATAATTGTAGGGGCGTTATGAAAAAGGTATTATCAGCAGTTATGCTGCTTCTTTTGGTTGCATTCATTTCAAATATCTATGCACAATCGGGCAAAAATTTTTCGTTCAAACCGGAAAAACCAAAACCGGGAGAGAAAATAACTATAACTTATAATCCCGCTGGAAGTAAAATTGAAAAAGCAAAGAACAT